>JAGWOU010000361.1 GCA_028870815.1 Rhodospirillales bacterium
CAGAGTATTTCCGCCGGACAGAACCGCAGTCTCCCCTGGCCTATACAATCGACGAGGCGATCCGCCGCGGCCGGCTTACATGGCCTGAGCTCATTGCCGAGCTGGTACGGGACGATCAAGTGCGGAACAGCATTCTTAACAGCCTTGGCCTGAAAACAGAGCAATAGAACTTCAATTGAGTTTATCAGCGCGGCCGCAGATAATCCGGAGCAACTCCATCGCCGACCGTTCCGTATTGTAATGAACCGCAAGCCTTTCGGGAGATCTAAGAAATGAGTGGCAGCGTACACAGCAAACTGAACCGGGTTCGCAAACCGCGTGTTCACATCACTTACGACGTCGAGACCGACGGCGCGGAGATCCAGCGCGAGCTACCCTTTGTGGTGGGCGTGATGGGCGATTTCTCGGGCGACCCCACGCAGCCGCTGCGGCCGATGACGGAGCGTAAGTTCACGCAGATCGACCGTGACAATTTCAACGACATCATGGCCCGCATGTCTCCGGGGTTGAACATGAAGGTCGAGAACACGCTGGCCGATGATGGCAGCGAGATGGCGGTGAACCTGAAGTTCAGCTCGATGGACGATTTCGACCCCGCCCGCGTGGTCGATCAGGTGCCGGCGCTGAAATCCCTGCTGGAAACCCGCAGCAAGCTGCGTGACCTGCTGAGCAAGGCGGACCGCTCGGAGGAGCTGGAATCGCTACTGGAGCAGGTGTTGCAAAACGATGCCGAGCTGAAGGGGCTTTCCAGCCAGCTTGGCCTCGACAAGAAGGAGGGCTGATCAATGTCCGGTACCCAAACCAGCCCGCAAGGTGCGGGCGGCGCCACCACTGAAGGCGTCAGCTTTCTCGACCAGGTTGTCACCGCAACAAAGCAGACCGAGCCTGACCGCGCGCAAGACCTTGTCAAGAACCTGATCGAGCAGGCGCTTGCCGGCACTGTCACGTTCGACAAGAACCTGACCCGCACGATCGACAAGGCGATCGCCGCCATCGACCAGAAAATGTCGAAGCAGCTGAACGCGATCATGCATCATGAAAAATTCACCAAGTTGGAAGGCAGCTGGCGCGGCCTGAACCACCTTGTCATGAACTCGGAAACCGGCACCATGCTGAAAATCCGCGTTCTGAACATGACCAAGCGCGAGTTGAACCGCGACCTGACCAAGGCGGTTGAGTTCGACCAGAGCCAGCTGTTCAAGAAAATCTATGAGAACGAGTTCGGCACCCCGGGCGGTGAGCCTTATGGCACGCTGATCGGTGATTATGAGTGGACGAACCATCCGGACGATATCGAATCGCTCCGCCTCGTTTCCAATGTCGCCGCCGCGTCGTTCGCGCCCTTCATCTCTGCCGCCGGTGCCGGGATGTTCGGCTTCGACGACTGGACCGAGCTGACCAAGCCGCGTGACCTGGCGAAGATTTTCGACACGGCCGAATACACCAAGTGGCGCGGCTTCCGCGATACGGAGGATGCCCGCTTTGTTTCCCTCGTGATGCCCCGCGTGCTGGCCCGCGTGCCCTATGGTGCCTCTACCAAGCCGATTGAGGAATTCGCTTACGAGGAAGCGCCTTATGACGCCACGGGTGCCGCCCAGGCGCTGAACCACAAGGAATATTGCTGGATGAACGCCGCCTATACCATGGGCGTGCGCATGACCAATTCCTTCGCGGAATCCGGCTTCTGTGTCGCCATTCGCGGCGCCGAAGGCGGCGGCAAGGTGGAAAACCTGCCCACCCATATCTTCCAGTCCGATGACGGAGACATGGACGGCAAATGCCCCACCGAGGTCGGCATCACTGACCGTAGAGAGTTCGAGCTGTCCAATCTCGGCTTCCTACCGCTATGCCATTACAAGAATACGGATTACGCGGTGTTCTTCGGTGGCCAGACTGTGCAGAAGCCGAAGAAATACGACCGCCCGGACGCGACCGCCAACGCCGCCATTTCCGCGCGTTTGCCGTACATCATGGCCACTGGCCGCTTCGCGCACTTCCTGAAGGTGATGGCGCGCGACAAGATCGGCAGCTTCATGGAAGCCAATGAGTGCGAGCGCTGGCTGAACCGCTGGATCACCAATTATGTCTCCGACAACCCGGATGCCGGGCCGGAGACCAAGGCGAAATATCCGCTGCGCGAGGCCAAGGTCGAGGTGAAGGAAATTCCGGGCAAGCCCGGGTCCTACAACGCCGTTGCCTATCTGCGCCCCTGGCTGCAGATGGAAGAGCTGACGACCAGCATGCGCATGGTCGCCCGCATTCCGCAGAAGGCCTGATCATCCATGCCCGCCGCGCTGTTTACTATGGCGCGGCGGCTGAGGAGACTTCATGGCGGGAGACGAGGAAGATCCGGACGCGACCATCGTCTGGAGGCCCGGCCGGGTTCTCCCGCAATCTCCCGCGCCTGAACCACAGCCAGAGCCCGCGCCACAGGCCGAAGCACCCGAACCCATCCCGGAACCGCCACCGCTCGAACCTGACCCAGAGCCTGAGCCAGCCTCCCCGCCCTTGCGCGATGCCGTTCTGGCGGGAGCGTTCTTTGGTGCCGCCCATGC
>JAGWOU010000013.1 GCA_028870815.1 Rhodospirillales bacterium
ACCGGGAGGTGGTTGCCGGTGGTTGAAACGCGAGCGGTTGCCAAGACGGATGAAGGGTTTTGCTTTAATGCACAACCTTACATTGATTTATCGCGACCCTTATCTGGATTCGTCTGGGTTCTGCCCGCCATAGACCTGATGTGCATTCTGGCGCTGCCGCTGCTGGGTGCCGCACTTGGGCAGGCCACGGAATATCTGCCGCATTATCTATTGTTTTGGGCCATACTGGCGATGTTTTCGTTGGGGCTTACCGCTTCTCACGGGGGTTATGCGCCGGGGGAGCGGTGGCGCCAGGGCGGCATCGCCGCGATTTGTTTTCTGGCCACCGCCGTTGCGCTGCTGGGGCTGGCGGTGCTGCTGAACCACCCCGGTATTCTGCTTCGGCATTGGACGCTGCTGGAGCTTGCCGCCACGCCGGCATTGCTGGTTTTCAGCCACGCTGCCCTGCCGGCACGCGCCCCAGCCGCCGCAAATGCCGGGGCCACGCTGGTGGTGTGCTACGACCGCTGCCCCGCAGACCTTGGCTTGGCATTGGCCGAGCGCAAACTGCCCCCGCGCATTGCCGGCGTGCTGTATCTCTCTGGCTTGCGCGAGGTGGGCGCCTGGCCCGCGCTGCGCGACCCGGCTGAATTATTCAGGAACTTTGCCAGCGAGGCCGTGCAGGATGTGGTGTTCGTCCATCATCCTGAGCTGGAAGCTTTCAACCAAGCGCCGCAGAAGGAGCTTTTGCAGGAGCTTCTTGCCTACCCGGCGCGAATCTGGCTGGCCTTCGACCTGTCCGCCAATCTGCCGGAAGTGCTGCGCGCCCACGCCGGCGGCTGCAAGCTGGTGCCGGTGGTGACGGATGAACTTGTCACCTCCCATCACATGGTGAAGAGGGGGTTTGATGTCGTGGTTGCCTCGCTGCTGCTGGTGTTGTGCGCGCCATTGCTGGCGGTGTTGGCGGGGCTGGTGCGCGCTTCTGGCCCTGGCCCGGTGGTGTTCCGGCAAAGCCGTGTGGGCGCGCAGGGGCGGCCTTTCACCGTACTGAAATTTCGCACCATGTGGCACGAGCCTGGCCATGGCTTTGCCCAGGCCCGCCCTGGCGATGCACGGGTGACAAGAATTGGCCGTTTCCTGCGCCGCACCTCGCTGGATGAGTTGTTGCAGCTTGTGAATGTGGTTCGCGGCGAGATGTCGCTGGTGGGGCCGCGTCCGCACGCGCCGGAAACCATGGTGGAAGGTATCAGCTTCGAGAACGCGCTGAAGCTCTACCGGCTGCGCCACCGGGTGAAGCCCGGCATTACCGGCCTGGCGCAGGTGCGCGGGCAGAGGGGAGAGACGCGCAGCCTGCCGGCGCTGGAACACCGGCTGGCGAGCGACCTTGAATATATCCAGAACTGGTCCGTGGGGCTGGACATCGAAATTCTGCTTCGCACCTTGCCGGTGCCATTCGGCCAGGCCAATGCCGTCTGAGCCGCCGCGTCTGTTGGCCGGGCAACGGCCCGTGCCAGGGGCGTATGACGCGGATATTAATATTCTCTGTTTGGGGCGGCTGGAGGAAACCAAGGCCGCCATCGAATCCGCGTTGGCGCAAAGAGGCGGGCGGTTCCATGTTTCGGTGCTGGACCAGGGCTCTGATGCGGAGATGCTGCGGGAGTTGGCGGCGCGGTTCGGCAAGACGTCAGGCTTCGCGCTTTACGCCGCGCCGGAAAACCGGGGCGTGGCGGCGGGGCGCAATGCCCTGGCGGCGCTGGGGCATGGGCGGATCATCGTGGGGCTGGATAACGACGCCCATTTTGCCGATGAGCGCGTGGTGGCGGGGGCGTTGCGGCGGTTCGCGGCCGTGCCGGAGCTGGGCGCCGTCGGCTTCGCCATTTTGAGGGCTGACGCTCATGGGCCGGATCTGACAAGCTGGGGCTACCCGAAGGCGCTGCTGCCGCGTTACCGGGAAAGATTTGCCGCCACCACCTTTGTGGGGGCCGGGCACGCCATTCGCCGCGCCGCCTGGGAGTCTGTTGGCGGGTATGATGAGAGCTTCTTCTTCGCCTGGGAGGAATATGATTTCTGCCTCGCCGCTATCGCGCGCGGGTGGCGGATTGCTTATGAAGGCCGATTTGCGGTGATTCACACCCCCGCGACTGAGGGGCGTTTTCTCTGGAGCGGTGTGCGGATGACGCATTTCATCCGCAACCGGCTTGTCATCGGGCGCAAATGGGGGCGGGGTTGGCTGGCCTTGGCGCCCTGGCTGCTCGGCTATGGGCTGATCGCGGCGCGGCATGGCTGTTTTGGCGCGGCCTGGGCGGGGGTTTGCCAGGGTAGGGCCGTGCCGGTTGCGGCCCCGCGCAAAATGCCGGGGGAGATGCGGGATTATATCCGCGCTTATGAAACCCGCCCGCGCGGCACGTTGTTCACAAGGTTAAGGCTGGAGCTGCTCAGCCGCCTGCCGGCTTAACGGCCAGCGGGTGGTGCGCCTGCACCAGCTTTTGCAGCCGTTCCGCCAGCACATGGGTGTAGATTTCGGTGGTGGCGATGTCCGCATGGCCGAGCAGTTTTTGCAGCGCCCGCAAATCCGCCCCATGCGCCAGCAGATGCGAGGCGAAGGAATGGCGCAGCACATGCGGGGAGAGCCTTACCGGGTCCAACCCCGCTTCGATTGCGGCCTGTTTAAGCAGCAGGGCGAAGCCCTGGCGGGTCATGGGCTGGGAAATGTCCCGCCCGGCGAAAAGGTAGCGGGCCTTGGCGGGTGAGCCAGCGCGGAGGGCGGCGGCGGCCTGGCGGGCGGCGTCCGATAACGGGATCATGCGCTCCTTGCCGCCTTTGCCCTTTACCAGCAGCATTAGCGCGTCGGTGGTGAGGGCGCTCGCGCGGAGCGACAGCATTTCCGTCACGCGCAGCCCGGTGGAGTAGAGAATTTCGAGCCCCGCCTGCGCCTTCAGCCCCGGCAGCCCCTCCATGCCACGCGCGGCGTCCAGCAGGGCGTCCACCTCGCTTTCGCTGAGATATTTTGGCAAGGCTTTCGGCAGTTTCGGGGCGCTGACCTCGGCGGCCGGGTTGTCCTCCCTGGCACCTTCGCGGAGCAGGAAAAGGAAGAATTGCTTCAGGGCCGAGAGTCTGCGCGCCTGGGTTCTGACCGCCATACCGGAGGAGCCGAGGCTTTGCATATACCCCGCGATCTCCGCTGCGCTGGCGCGTGAAACAGGGGCGGAGCGGCCCAGAAAGCTTGAGAAATCATCGAGATCCGCCTGATACGCCGCCAGGGTATTGGTCGCCGCCCCGCGCTCGGCGGCCAACATTTCCAAAAAGGCTTCCACGCGGCTATCTGGCATCATCGCCGCTATGTGATAAGCGTGCGCGCCGATGCCACTCAATAGTCAAATTGCCCCGGTCTCTCAGCGCAGCATCGTGCTGGTCGGCCTGATGGGCGCGGGCAAAACCGCCATCGGCAAGCGCCTGGCCGCATTGCTGGGCCTGCCTTTCCATGATGCGGATGAGGAGATCGAGCGCGCGGCGGGGATGAGCATTGCCGAGATGTTCAAGGCCCATGGCGAGGCCGCGTTCCGCGCCGGAGAAAAGCGCGTGATCCAGCGTTTGCTCAGCAATGGGCGGATTGTGCTGGCTACCGGCGGCGGCGCGTTCATGGATGCAGAGACCCGTGCCGTTATTCGCGAGCGGGCAACCTCCGTTTGGCTGCGCTGCCCAATTCCGGTGCTGGTGCAGCGCACCGCCGGGCGCACCCACCGGCCCTTGCTGAATGCCGGCAATCCGGCCGAGATACTTGAGAGGCTTTCCGCGTTGCGCAGCCCGGTTTATGCGCTGGCGGATATTATCGTCGACGGATCAGAGGACCCCCAGCACGTGACCACCGCCAAAGTCGCCCAAGCCGTTGAACGCTATCAGCCGCCCCGCAAGGTGGAAGTGACGCTTTCCGACACCAGTTATGAGGTGCTGATCGGCGAAGGATTGCTGGCCCGCGCCGGGGCGCTGATGGCGCCGTTGTTGCCGCAGCCGCGCTGCTTTATCGTGACGGATGAGAACGTGGCGAAGCTGCATCTGCCCACGCTGCAAAACAGCCTGGATGAGGTTTGCATCGCGCATGAAAGCTTCACCGTGAAGCCGGGCGAGACATCCAAGAGCTTCGGCTCGTTCCAGGTACTGATGGACGATCTGTTGGGCGCGAAGATAGACCGCAAGACCACCATCATCGCCTTGGGCGGCGGTGTGGTGGGGGATCTGGCGGGGTTCGCCGCCGCCGCCGCCATGCGGGGTGTGCCCTTCGTGCAAATTCCCACCAGCCTGCTGGCGCAGGTGGATAGCTCCGTGGGCGGCAAGACCGGCATCAATTCCGTGCATGGCAAGAACCTGATCGGCGCGTTTTACCAGCCGCTGCTGGTGCTGGCCGATACCGGCGTGCTGGAAACGCTGCCGCCGCGTGAGCGCGCGGCGGGCTATGCGGAGATAGTGAAGGCCGGGCTGATCGCTGACGCCGCTTTTTACGAATGGTGTGAGGCGCATGGCGCGGCCGTGCTGGCGGGAGACAAGGACGCGCTGGCCGAGGCGATCGAGTATGCCGTGCGGTTCAAGGCCCGGGTGGTGGGCGATGATGAACGCGAGACCAAGCCGAATGACGGCCGCGCGCTGCTGAATCTGGGCCATACCTTCGCCCACGCGCTGGAGGCCGAAACCGGCTATGGCGGCGGGCTGTTGCATGGCGAGGCGGTGGCGACCGGGCTGGTGCTGGCGGCGCATCTTTCCGCCTCTCTGGGCCTGGCCCCGCAGGAGGATACGCCGCGTATCGCCCAGCATTTGTCCGAAACCGGGTTGCCGGTGCGGATTGCGGACCTGCCCGCCGAGCATCTGCTGGCGCATATGAAGCTGGATAAGAAGAATCACGGCGGTAAGTTGCATTTCGTGCTGACGAGAGGCATCGGCCGGGCCTTCACCAGCGGCGATGTGCCGGAAGATGCCGTGCGCGCCACGTTGCTCGCCAACGGGGCGGTTTAAGTTTTAGACTTTTAGGACTGAGCGTCCGGTGACAGCACGACGCAGCCCGTGGGGCCGCCGGATAGGCGCGAACAGGCGTTTACCGCCTCCTCATGCTGCAACCCCACGAAGCGGGCGCGGTATTTTGTGCCGCCACCGGTATGGATGGTCATCACCACCGGCTGTGCCCGCATCAGCATATTCGCGCCGGTGAGCTCGGCCATGCCCAATGCTGCTTTGGCGTTGGAGGGTGTGTCATACGCCCCAACCTGGATGCCCCAGCTATGTTCGCCCGAATTGAACGCAACGGTTTGCGCGGGCGGTGTGTCCGCCAGGGCAGGCGGAATGAGCGAGAAATTACGCCCAGCGGGTGCAGGGGGCGGCACGGGCAGCGTGTTGCTGGCGACCATGGGGTATTGATGCGTTGCCGGAACAGGAGGCGGCACCGGAAGATAGCCGGGTGCCGGATATGCGGTTGCCGTGTGCGCCATTGGCGCGGGCGGCGGTGAGGGCAGGGTGCTCGGCATATAGATCGCCGAGGCCATGCGCACCGGCGCTTGCAGGGGGGCGGACGGCGCTGGGGGTGGAACTGGCACTGAAACCGGCGGCGGAACCGGCACGGATTGCACGGAGGCCATTTGCACTGGCGCGCTTGGCGCCGGCGCCGTCGGGTCTTGCGCCACGGCGGGGAGAATGGAGCTGATGGGGATGGAAACCGGGGCGGGGGAATTACCCGCAGCCGGACCGCTCGCCGGGGCCAGCGATGCGATCTCAACCGGGGCAGAAAGCTGTGCGGGCGTTGGCGCTTCCGGGGTGAAGCCGCGGGGTAAAATGCCTCCGTCCCGTCCCATCGGCTCGGTATTCAGCGCCAACTCATCCGCGGCAGAACGCCGCTCCGGGTAGTAGCCTTCGATGTTCGGGGCGATCATGGCAACGTAATTGATCGTCTCGTCCGGCAAAGGTTCATTGTTGTTCATGAAGGAATCCAGCCGCCCGGGCCCGGCGTTATACGCCGCGAGGAAGCCCGGCGAGCCGTAGATCTGGTACATTTCGTGGATATAGGCGGCGCCGGCCATGATATTGTCCAGCGGGTTGAAGGGGTCGTTGCCCAGCCCGTAGCGCGCCGCCATTTCCTGATAAGTGCCGGGTTCAAGCTGCATCAGCCCCATCGCCCCGGCGGAGGAGACGATGAGATGTCCGCCGCTATATTCATGGCCGCCGGATTCAACGCGCATTACCTGGCGGATCCACATTGCCGGAATGTCGAAATGCGCTGCGGCGATTTTGATATAGGGGCCCCAAGGGTCGCCGGGCGGTCCGGGCGGCCTATAACTGCCCGAGGCGTGTGCGAGATAATAGGCCGTGGTTTCGCCGGCGTAGCGCGAGCCGTGCCCGCCGCTGGCGCAGGCGGAAAGCAGAGCCAAGCCAGCGCAGCCCGCTACCAGCCCAGGTTTCAGACGCGCTGCTTTCCGGACGATAAATCCGGCCAGAATTCTGGTTGAACCCAAGGTTTAAAGCCTCCACGCAGTTCTATCCGCCATTGAGTTGCGGTATTTCGCTCAAAAATGGCTTAAAAAAGGCGATGTAACCTCTTAAACTAGGCCGAATCTTAGGGCAAGAAAAAACCTGCCAGCGCGGCGTTACCAGATATTGGCGCCGGCATGCTAGCAACGCGCCATGCGTGCCTCCGCCTTTGTTGTCCTTATTGGCTTGATCCTGCTGGCGGGATGCTCCACCCCGCAACCCGTAACGCAGCGCGTGGCCGCCACGGCGCAGCCGGTGGCCTATGCGGCAAGGGTACTCGCGGTGCGGCCGGTTTCCGGCGGGCTGGCGCTGGCGCAGGTGCTGCAGACCCTGGGCGAACCCGGTGCCGAGCAAAACGCGGCGGCGCGGGAAATCGTGATACAAATGCCGGATGGCTCGGTGAAATCGCTGGTGCCGCCGCCCGGAACCGCTCAGGGGGCGCTCACCCCGGGGACGAATGTGCTTGTGAGCGAAACGCCGCAACTGCGCATCGTCGCCCGCTAACTGCCAGATTGAATGTAAAAAATTTTGAAAAATATACTTTTATCTGATGGCCCATGTAAACTCGTTGTCATGAGATGACGCAGGCGTTGAAGCCGCGCCCTTGTTCAGCTATCGGCAGCACATGAATATGATCGTGCCGGAATCCGGCCCGGATGGGGCTGGTCATTTGCGATCCGCCCGGCCTTCTTCCCAGCCCGTGGTCATCGCCGCGGCGCATGGTTGGCGGTCCAGAGTGGCTTCGGCCTTGCAAGACCTGGGAGAAAGCCTGCGGCTATGGCCCCTGGTGTGGACACTCAGCCTTTTTGACATCCGGCTCCGCTATCGCGGGTCGCTGCTGGGGCCTTTCTGGCTCACCCTGTCCACCGCCGTGATGATCGGCGCCATCGGCTTCGTTTATTCCCGCCTGTTTCATCAGGATGTCGCGGGATATCTGCCGTTTCTGGCTATCTCGCTGGTGTTGTGGAGTTTTATCAACGCAATCACCTCCGAAGGTGCTACGTGTTTTTCCACCTCGGCGGACATGATCCGCTCGCAGCGCATGGCGCATACGGTGCATCCCGCCCGGGTGGTGATGCGCAATCTGATGGTGCTGGCGCATAATCTCGCCGTCATCGTCGTGGTGTTCATCATTTATCCGCCGCATCTCACCTGGTCGCTGCTGAGCGAGTTGCCGGCGCTGGCGGTTTGGGTGGTGGATGCCTCCGCCGCGGCGCTGCTGCTGGGGCTGGTGGGCGCCCGCTACCGTGATGTGCCGCCCATTGTCGGCAGTGTCATGCAGATCGCGTTCTACATTACGCCAATCATGTGGAGTCCGGCCATGCTGACGCATCGCGGGCTTGGCCTTAGCCTGGCGCTGATCGACATGAATCCGTTTTATGGTCTGCTGGAGATTGTGCGCGGGCCGTTTCTGGGCCAGCCGCTGGACATTAGCGCCTGGATTAACGCGCTGAGCTATTCCGTGGTGCTGGTGCTGCTGTCTTTCATGCTGTTCGTGCGTGCCCGGCCGCGCATTCCGTACTGGGTGTAAATCGTGGCCAAGCTGCTGATTGAAAATGTTTCGGTCTCCTTCCCGCTTTATCATGGGGAAAGCCGCAGCCTGAAGAAGACGGTGTTTGCCGCCGCCTCCGGCCGGATGGGGCAGGATGCCAAGCACAGGCTGACAGTGGAGGCGCTGCGCAATGTCTCCTTCTCGCTAAATACCGGCGCACGGCTGGGCTTCATCGGCTCCAACGGCGCGGGCAAGACCACGCTTCTGCGCACCATGGCGGGTATTTACGAGCCGGTGGCAGGGCGGATGGTGATTGACGGCGTGGTGACGGCGCTGCTCGACCCCGGCCAGGGGATGAATTTCGAGCTGACCGGCAATGAAAACATCCGCATGCGCGCGCTCTTTAACGGTTACACCGATGCGCAGATCAAAGATCTGCAAGAGGATGTGGCGCAATTCTCGGAGTTGGGGGATTTCCTCAGCTTGCCGGTACGTACCTATTCCTCTGGCATGATCGTGCGGCTTGGTTTCGCTTTGGCCACGGCCATCCACCCGCAAATTTTGCTGATGGATGAATGGATATTGGCGGGCGACGCGGCGTTTTTGGGCAAGGCGCGGGAGCGGCTGGAGACGATGGTGGGGAGCGCTGAGATATTGGTGCTCTCCTCCCATAATCCCGCCATTCTGATGCAATGGTGCAACCGGCTTATCTGGATGGATTCCGGGCGCGTGCATGCGGATGGCACGCCGGAGGAGATTCTCGCGGCCTACCTGCCGCAGGACCAGTTTGAGCAGGCAAAAATGGCCGCTGCACACGCCATGACGGCTGCCTAAAGCCGTGGCGCGCATCGCCTATGTGAATGGGCGCTATCTGCCGCTGACCGATGCCACGGTGAATATCGAAGATCGCGGCTACCAGTTCGGGGACGGCATTTATGAGGTGTTCTACGCCTATCGTGGCCGGCTGGTGGACGAGGCGCTGCATTTCGCCCGGCTGGAGCGCAGCCGGGGAGAGATCGGTTTGGCCGCGCCTATGGGAGAGGCGGCGCTGCGCGTGGTGATCCACGAGCTGATGCTCCGTAACCGGGTGGAGACGGGGCTGGTTTACCTGCAACTCACGCGCGGTGTGGCGAAGCGGGACCATGTTTTCCCCGGCCCCGTTCCCCGCCCGGCTCTCACCATAACCGTGCGGCCCAAGCCGGAGCCGCCGGAGGCGCTGGATGGCTGGAGTGCTGGCGCCATCACCCTGGCCGATGAACGCTGGGGGCGGTGTGATATCAAATCCATCAATCTGCTGCCCAACGTGCTGGCGCGGGAAGCGGCGAAACAGGCCGGGGCGCTGGAAGCCATATTGTTCGATACGGCGGGCATGGTGACGGAAGGCGCGGCCTGCTCTGTATGGATCGTGGGTGCGGATAATGTGCTGCGGACCAGGGGGCTGGACCAACATGTACTGCCTGGTTGCACCCGTGCGGCGGTGCTGGAGGATGTGGCGGCCGAGGGGCTGGAATTCCGGGAGGAGGCGTTTTCGCTGGAGGTTTTGCGCGGGGCGCGGGAGGTTTTCATCACCAGCGCCACCAGCTTCGTGAAGCCCATCACAGTGTTGGATGGTGTGCCGATAGGCAATGGCACGCCGGGGCTTGTCGCCAACCGGCTTTATGCGCGCTATCTTGCGCGGCTGAAGGAGGGGTGAATCCATGTACAACCCGCCTGCTTTTATCGAAAAACGCCAGGAGGAGCTTGAGGCCATCATGCGCGCGGCCTCCTTGCCGGTGCTGGTTTCGCCCGCGCGCGGCGGCGGGTTGCTGGCCACGCATCTGCCGCTGATGTTCCAGGCGCCAGGCAGGCTGATCGGCCATGTGGCGAAGGGGAATTTCCACTGGCGGGATTTCGACCCGGACCAGGACTCGCTGGCGATGTTCACGGCGGCGGATGGGTATGTCAGCCCCTCTTGGTATCCCGCTAAGCAGGAGCATGGCCGCGTGGTACCGACCTGGAATTACAGCGTGGTGCATGCCACCGGGCGGCTTGCCATTGTGGAAGCGCCAGGGCCGCTGCTGGAGATCGTGACGGCGCTGACCAACCGGTATGAGCAGGGCAGGGCGCATCCATGGGCGGTTTCTGACGCACCGGACGATTACATCGCGGCGCAGTTGAAGGGGATTGTCGGGTTGGTGCTGACGATCACCAAGCTGGAAGGCAAGGCGAAGTTGAGCCAGAACCGCAGCCAGGCGGACCAGGACGGCGTGATTGCCGGAAGCTCGGCTGAAAACCCCGCTCTGGCCGAGGCGATGAAACGGCGGCGCTAAAAAGCTGCCTCCTTAACCCGATGCGCGAGCGCTGGCCGTGCCGGTTTGGCCGCGCCGCCGCCCGTGTTGAATTTGGCCAGCAAGCGCGAGATGGTTTCGGCCTCCTGCGTCAAGGTCTGGCTGGCGGCTGCGGCTTCCTCGGCCATGGCGGCGTTGGCCTGGGTCATTTGGTCCATCTGGTTCACCGCGGTGTTCACCTGGCCCAGACCGGCGGATTGCTCCTCGGCGCTGGCAGCGGATGCGCCGATGGCATTGTCGATTCCAAGCACATGCCCGGCGATCCTATCCAGCGATTGCTGTGCCTCGGCCACGGATTTTACCCCGGCGGCGACAATCTCGCCGGAACCCGCGATGAGCGCCTTGATCTCCTTCGCGGCATCGGCGGAACGCTGGGCCAAAGCACGCACTTCCGTGGCGACCACGGCGAAGCCGCGCCCGGCATCACCCGCGCGGGCGGCCTCCACCCCGGCATTGAGGGCGAGCAGGTTGGTCTGGAAGGCGATCTCGTCGATGACGCTGATGATGTTGGCGATTTTCGTGGAGCTTTCGTCGATCTCGCCCATGGCCTGCACGGCCTTGCCCGCCACCTGGCCGGAGCTTTCCGTATCGCCGCGCGCCTTGCCCGCCATGGTCCGCATATGGGTGGCGTTCTCGGCGGATTTGCGGACGGTGGCGGTGATTTGCTCCAGCGCGGCGGCGGTTTCCTCCAGATTGGCGGCCTGGCGTTCGGTGCGGAGCGAAAGCTGGCCGGCGGATTCACTCACCGCCTTCGAGGTTTGCAGAATGGATTCTGCTGAAATGGAAATGTCCTGCATCGTTTCTCTTAAGGAGGCGACGGCATTGTTGAAATTCCCGCGTAGAGGGTCGATGGAGGGGATCAGCTTGCGACCCAGATGCGCCTGCAAATTGCCCCGTGAGAGTTCCGCCAGCGCCGCGCCGATCTGTTGGATATTCTCCATCCGCTCGGACAGATCCGTGGCGAATTTGACGATCTTCAGCACCTGCCCGTCGGCGCTGAACACCGGGTTATAACTGGCCTGCAGCCAGACATTGCGCCCATCCTTGCCGACCCGGTGATAGTCGCCGGAGAGGAACTCCCCCGCGTTCAGCCGCCGCCAGAATTGCGCGTAATCCGCGCTCGCGGCGAAGCCGGGTTCCACGAACATGCGGTGATGCTGGCCTTTTATTTCGTCCATCCGGTAGCCGATGGTGGCGAGGAAATTCTCGTTCGCGTCCAGGATTGTGCCGTCCGGCTTGAAGGTGATCATCGCCTGGGAGCGGGCGATGGCCTTGAGGATGCTAAGCTCCTCGATCGCCTTCAGGTGGACCTCGGTGATATCCAGCGCCAGTTTCACAATCTTCTTCACCCGGCCGCCGCGCCCGCGCACCGGGCTGTAAGAGGCGCGCAGCCATAAATCCCGCCCTGTCTTGTCAATCCGGCGATAACGCCCGGATTTGAGCACACCTTTGGCCAGATCGTCCCAGAAAGCTGTGTATTCCTGGCTGGCGGCATCCTTGGGCGGCATCAGCATGCGGTGGTGGCGGCCAATCAGCTCTGCCCGTGTGTAGCCGGTGGATTTCAGGAAAAGCTCATTGGCATCAAGGATCATACCCTTGGGCGTGAATTCGATGACGGCGAAGGACTGGTTCAGCGCGCCGAGCGTGGCGGCGTTTTGGAAAAGGCGTAGCGGGTTAAGGGCAGGCATGGGCATGGCCTTTCGGCGGTTGTTTGTCCAGCGATACGATGATTTTGCTAATGTAATGTGAATCTGGGTCGACAATCGCCGGGCAATAAAAAACCCGGCAGCTTGCGCTGCCGGGTTTTTGCGTTTTGCGATTCAGACCGTGGATCGGCCCTGAAAACCGGGCCTCACCGTCATCATCGCGAGCCGGATTACTCGTCGGTCTGCTGGTTGCGGCGGCGGATGGCCGCGCCCAGAATGTCGCCCAGCGAGGCGCCGGAGTCGGACGAGCCGTAATCGGAGATCGCCTGCTTGTCCTCGTCGATCTCTTTGCCCTTGATGGTGAGCTGCAGCTTGCGCGCAGCGCGGTCCACCGCGGTGATCTTGGCGTCGATCTTGTCGCCCACGCCAAAACGCTCGGGGCGCTGCTCGGCCTTGTCGCGCGCCAGTTCGGCGCGGCGGATGAAGCCGGTCAGCACGTCGTCCACCTTCACCTCGATGCCATTGGACTGCACGGCGGTGACCACGCAGGTGACGATCTGGTTCTTGTGGATGCGGTCCAGCACGCCAGCGGCCGGGTCGACCTCAAGCTGCTTGACGCCGAGCGAGATGCGCTCCTTCTCCACGTCCACATCCAGCACCTTGGCCTTGACGACCTGGCCCTTGTCGAACTTGGCGATCGCGGCCTCGCCGGCTTCTTCCCAGGAGAGGTCGGACATGTGGATCATGCCGTCGATCTCCGCGCCGACCGCGATGAACAGGCCGAACTCGGTGATGTTGCGGATCTCGCCCTCGACGAGGGAGCCGATCGGGTGCTCGTCCTGGAACTCTTCCCAGGGGTTGCGCTGAACCTGTTTCAGGCCCAGCGAGATGCGGCGCTTGGAAGCGTCCACATCCAGCACGACCACTTCCACTTCCTGCGAGGTGGAGACGATCTTGCCCGGGTGGGCGTTCTTCTTGGTCCAGGACATCTCGGAGACGTGCACGAGACCTTCCACGCCGGCTTCCAGCTCCACGAAGGCGCCGTAATCGGTGATGTTGGTCACGCGGCCGGTGGCCTTCACGCCCGGCGGGTACTTCACGTCCACGCCTTCCCACGGATCGGCCTCAAGCTGCTTCATGCCGAGCGAGATGCGCTGGGTGTCGGCATTGAAGCGGATCACCTGCACCTTCACCGGCTGGCCGATGGTGAGCGCTTCGGCCGGGTGGTTGATGCGCTTCCAGGCGATGTCGGTCACGTGCAGCAGGCCGTCGACGCCGCCGAGGTCCACGAACGCGCCGTAATCGGTGATGTTCTTGACCACGCCGTCGAGGATCTGGCCTTCCTTCAGGCCGGTGATCAGCTCGGAGCGCTGCTCCGCACGGGTTTCTTCAAGAACCGCGCGGCGGGAGACGACGATGTTACCGCGCTGGCGGTCCATCTTCAGGATCTGGAAGGGCTGGGCCACGCCCATCAGCGGGCCGACATCGCGCACGGGGCGGATATCCACCTGGGAGCCGGGCAGGAACGCCGTGGCGCCGCCGAGATCGACGGTGAAGCCGCCCTTGACGCGGCCATGGATCACGCCGTTCACGCGGGTCTGAACCTCGAACGCCTTTTCAAGTTGGGTCCAGCTTTCCTCGCGGCGCGCCTTCTCGCGCGACAGCACCATCGAGCCGTCCTTGTCCTCGTAGCGTTCGATGAACAGGTCGTACACGTCGCCGGGGTTCACCTCGGGCTTGGCGCCGATGGGGGCGAACTCGCGGAGCGGCACGCGGCCTTCGGATTTCAGGCCGACATCGACAATCACGAAATCGTCGTCGATGCGCAGAACGCGGCCGGAGACAACGGAACCTTCAAACCCGGCGGCACCGCCGAGGGAGGAGTCCAGCAGGGCGGCGAAATCATCGGTGCCGGAATAGGCCGGCGCGTCGGAATGGCGTAGGGCAATATTGGAAGAAGCCATGTGGCTATGTGTGTCCTTGAAAATGGGCCGGTTCGCGGCCCGGGGGCATGCGCGGCCCGGGATTCAGGCAGCGGCTAGAGCATCCCAGCCATTTGACGGGGATGTCCGGGTTGTTGATGCCGCGCTGTTTAGACCTGATGGCGCCAAAGTCAAGCAAAACCGGGAATTTTGCAGGGTTGCGCGGGGCAGGGACGCCATTGGCCACCGCTGGTGCGATAACTGAGGTTCCAGACGCGCCTACCCAGGCTTCATGTTCACGGATTAGCTGCTATAAGCCGGACGCAATGACACATCTCCG
>JAGWOU010000362.1 GCA_028870815.1 Rhodospirillales bacterium
TTGCTGGTGAGCCAGGCGCTAACTCTGTACACCACGCCTGTTCTGTATTTGTGGCTGGAACGGTTGGGCACGAAATTGCGCGGCGGTCAGGATAAAGCCGCGCCGCGCTCTGGCAGCATTGTGGAGGTGTCATGAGGCGCACCGTGTTTATCGCCCTGCTGGGCCTCTCGGGTTGTATGGTGGGGCCGGCTTATCACCGGCCGAAGCTCGCTGTACCCGCCGCATACAAGGCCGCGCCCGGTTGGGTGAAGGCCGAGCCAGATGATGCCGCGCCGAAGGGTAAATGGTGGGAGAATTTCCAGGACCCTGTGCTGGACAGACTGGAGCCCGAAGTGGCCGTGAACAATGCCACCCTGGCGGCGGACTACTATGCCTATGAACAGGCGGTGGCAGTGGCGCAGGAGGCGCGGGGCGGACTGTTTCCCACGCTGGCGTTAACCGGCAGTGCCACGCGCCAGGGGCAGGGGGGCGGTTCCGGCGGTCCTGCCACGTCGGGCACATTCGAGGGGCAGGCAGGTTGGAGCCTCGACATCTGGGGCAAGATCCGCCGCCAGGTACAAAGCGACGTTGCAACCGCTCAGGTGAGTGCTGCCGATTTGGCGAACGCCACATTAAGCGCCCAGGCCGAGCTGGCGACGGATTATGTTTATCTGCGCACGGCGGATGCCAATATCGCGTTGTTCCGGCAGACGGTCTTGGCCTATCAGCAAAGCCTGCGGATTACCCAGAACCAGTATAACGCGGGCACGGTCGCACAGTCAGACGTGATCACCGCGCAGACGCAGTTGGATGGAGCGCAGTCCAGTCTGGTGTCGGAATTCGCCACGCGGGCGAAATATGAGCATGCCATTGCCGTGCTGGTTGGTTACGCCCCGGCGGAGCTTGCCATTCCGCAAGGGACCCAAATTGCCAATGTGCCCGTGGCGCCCCCGCAAGTGCCTAGCACGCTGCTGGAGCGCAGGCCGGATATCGCCGCCGCCGAGCGCCAGATGGCGGCGCAGAACGCGCTGATCGGCGTGGCGGAAGCGGCCTATTACCCTGATATCTCGCTCTCGGCCCTGGGTGGATTTTCAGCGAACCCAATCACTGGACTGTTCAACGCCTCCAACGCGCTGTGGTCTTTGGGTGCTGCCGGCACCGAGGATATTTTCGAGGGCGGGGCGCGCAGCCAGGCCGTGGCTGCGGCGAAGGCGGCGTATCTGGACAGTGCCGAGACCTACCGGCAGACGGTGCTCACAGCGTTTCAGGACGTGGAGGATGATCTCTCCGACCTTCAGGTTTACGCCCAGCAGGCCGCGGTGGAAGCCCGTGCCGTGGCGGATGCCACACGTGCCGCGCAGATTGCCTTGAACGAATACCGCGCCGGGACGGTGGACTACACCACTGTTGTGACGGCGCAGGTGACGCTGCTTTCCGACCAGCAGACGGCTTTATCCATCCAGGAGAACCGGCTGTTGGCGAGCGTGGCGCTCTATCAGGATCTTGGCGGAGGCTTCAAGGAAAGCGATCTGCCGAGTGCTGGGCAGATACAGAGCAGGCTGCCTTTCGCGCCATAATCGTCAGTTATCGGAGATATGGCAGCGCAACTACCATTTAGCCGATGCACAGAGCATTTCGCCCTCTAGCCATGCGCTGCGCCGGGGAGAACAATCGCAGCACCGCAATTTATTCATACCTCTAGCGTTTCTTAGCATCTTTTTGATTATCAAAAATGCCAGAGGTTGAGGAAATTAATACGTCCACTTCAGAACTTGCTTGACAACCCCTTATAATTTCTATCAAATTTCGAATTATGGAGGTAACATTAAAATGTTGTTGGGTAAGGGGGGCGGAGGCGAACCGGGGAAGCCCGACGGTTTAGCTCCCGTGCGACGTCTTTTGCGTTGGCTCCGCGTCCGGCGTGCCGCCGTGGCGCTGATGTTCGCCCTAACCGTGCCGCTTCTCCTGGCGTCTACCGGCCTCTCGGTTGATGTGGGTATGTGGTATCAAAACCAAGTCGCGCTGCAATCTGCCGCTGATAGTGCGGCATTGGCCTCCGCGATGAATGATGGCAGGGTGGGAGCAACAACGACAACCGCAAAGGCGACCGGTGTGGAGCAGGTTGCGGCTTTAGCGGCGGATGGTGCAACCAACTCCCAATTTAATTTTGCGGCCAATAACACAAACAGCAATACCAACCCCTACATATCCGTTAGTTGCTGTTCGTCATCCAGTGTGCCGCAGGCGGTGGGCTCCTATAACTCCACCGTTTCCTATACCGCCACGGTTAACGCGCCACGGACGGGTTTTTTCTCTCATGTTGTGGGCATGGGTCTCGCTGGCCTTGCAGATGGCACCCAGTATGCCTCCGCCACGGCCACTATTAACACAAACACCCTTGTCAGCGGAGATAGCTGCTTATCTGTTAACCCACAGAACAACACGCAGTCGGGCATTACTTTTGTAAATGACGATGGCGGCGGCAAAAATGGTGGAATATACGCGCTCAATTGCAGCATCGTGGTGAATTGCGGGAATGGAAACACCGCCTTCAACGCCCCCAA
>JAGWOU010000363.1 GCA_028870815.1 Rhodospirillales bacterium
AGACGCGGAACGCGAGCTTGCCGCCGCCTGCGCGTATCTCCGCCGCCGCCGCGCCGGCCCGTTCGGCAACGCCCCGGCCGACAAAATCCTCGCGGCCATGGCAAGGGGGGGATTTTCACAGGCCATTGCCCGGCGCGCTCTTTCGCTCTCCTCCGATGAAGCGGAAGCCCTCATCAAATCTTTGAGCGCGCCGCCCTAACCTGGCAGCTTTAAGCCAGCCCAAAGCGGACTCAGCCGGGGATCAAACGCCGCCCCACCAGAAGGTGCCAGCCGCGATTGCCGAAAGAAATACTCTTCCAGCGCATCGCCAAAATGCGTACCCGAGGCATAACTCCCCCCTGAAGCAGGCGGTTCGACGCTTGACCGGATGCTATTCATATCCCTGGCCACAGAACTTTGCCCGACGCCAATGGCGGCGCGCTCAAACGGAAGCTCTAGCGGCAAGACCGAGATCAATTCGTCCGCCTCAGCCCGCCCGGAAATTTTCTTTATGAAGCCTTGCTCGTGCGGCCGCGTGCGCGCTGCACCCCGCACTGAAGCATTCACCATTATGGGCAACGGCGCAAAGCTTCTTTTTTGTGTAGCTACACCCTGATGTGCACGACGCGGAGGAGCGACACGAATAGCATTTGCCACGGGTCCACGCTTTTCAGCTATGTCCGCATGATATCGGTTTTGAACAATTGCCGAAAGCGGCCATTTGTAAGCACCGCTAGCTAACGGCTGGACTCTTCGCTGATATGCGGGCGTCAGCAGACCCGCCCGTCTCACTAATCCCAAATCATGGGGAGGCGGCAACACGAATCTTGTGCTGGCACGATGACGCCGCGCGCCTAAATCCATGCCTCGCCAAATGGGCGCATATTTCATGCCTGATCGTGCACCAAGACGCAGCACCAAAGCATGCGCTGACTCGCTGCGCCGCCGATGATTTATCAAACTTAAAGACAGAGCAGACCTAAACGCATCAAGTTTTTCCGGATGAAGTTCAAATTTATTTATCAACCGCATCGACTCCAAGAGTTATATCCGCCCTGTCTTCACAAAACGCCCCTAGAGGGCGAAAATCGACTTAAGATCAGCGAGAATTGTCTGTATCAGGCTGATGCCGGTCGCGGCTTTTTGCGCATCCGCCGCCGGCAGTGCCGTGAGAATAGGCGCCGCCGCGGACTGCAACGCCGAGACCGCGGAAGACGCCGTAGCGAAAGCAGAAGCATGATTCGCCTGCGCCGTGCCTACGGCATCAATAATAGCTTCCGCCGTGGCGGCTCCAACTGTAACAGCCTCACCAACCGCTCCGCCAATAACGCTACCAGCGGCTGAAGCCACACCTAAACCCGTATCAACCTGAGTCATATCCACCATCATACTTTCCTTTCAAAACGAACTATTTATTGATTGCCTGGGCGATTTCGTTCACATCAGAAATAACACCCGCGATCGCATCCGCCCTGGGCGCAGAAATCAGGCTTTTTACGTCTATTAAAGACTTTTGCAGTTGCGCCAGTGTCACCGTTGTCTCTGGCTCAACGATTTTTAAAAACCCCAAGATCAATCCCAAAAGATCCACGGTTGACAAAGATTGATGCGCAATGAACTGCTGAAAAAATGCCGTTATCGCGGTCCCAATCCAAATCGACAAACCCGTCCGATTTTGCGGCGAATCAAGGAAACTTTTCAAATTCATCCTGCTCTCCATTAATGTTGAATTTTCTGTGCCAATTTCAGAATTCGCCTTGCCCAGCCGAGTCCGAAAATTGACCAATTTTGCAAACCAGCATAATAATCCAGCCGGTACGCCAACGCGTCATTGGCCAAACCTAATACATCGCCACTATTGAGCGCCTTCAGCGTCACATCACCAAAAACACCATCCATTACCACTCCCGCGCTTTGCTGAAGCCACATGACAGAACGATGGACACCGGCATTCACAGCCGCATCAAAAGCCACCAGTGCCAAGGAAAATGGCAATTCTTCTCCCCTCACAGGGGCAAAATAATCTCGCTGATAGACTTCATTTATCTGTGGCTGGGTGAGGTTGCGTATATCGAGCGCCGGATAGGCCGCCGCGCTAATTCCGCATTTTGTGCCGCGCAGTTCACCAACACCTACAGCGCCACCAGTCCAATTACCTGGATCGGTAGAATTATCGCTATACCCACCTTCGGCTTCCAAAACAAAATCCAGACATATTTCAAAATTAGCCATGGAATAAACTCGTTGCTAAACCACCGCACACAGCGGAAAGAATACTAACAATCATTAAACTGAGACGCCTTTCCGCGTCCCGTTCGCCGCGAATCCTGAACAGATCAGCCCGCATATCGCCAAGGCCGCCAACAAGTTCATCAACCTTCGCGAAGATTTTCGCGACTACTTGATCTTCTTGAGCCAGATACCGAACTCTCCACGCTTCAATGGAATCGGCCTTCGTCTCCAACACACTTATATCCTGACGCATCGCGCTAATGTCGCTTCGAATTCCTGCGAAATCGAGACGCAAGGCACCAAATATATCTTGATCCATTTGCAATCCTT
>JAGWOU010000364.1 GCA_028870815.1 Rhodospirillales bacterium
ACCTAGCTTGACCGGCATCTTTAACCTGGGAACCGGAACCGCGCGTTCATATTTAGATTTGGCACGCGCTGTATGTCACGCAAATGACCTTCCAGAACGGATAGAGTTCGTAGAAATGCCGTCAAGCCTACGTGGCCAATATCAATCCTTTACCCAAGCTCCCATGGGACGCCTCCGTGCCCTCGGGTTCAATCACAAGTTCATGACGCTCGAAGAAGGTGTAACAGCTTACGTGCAAAATTATCTTCGCAAGGCGGATCCTTATAGATGAGAGCCATTAATTTACCCGTTTTTCCTCGTGGCTTTCATGTTGGGCCATTTTTTATTCATTACTACGCCCTAGCTTATATTGTTGGATTACTCACCGGCTGGCGCTTAGTGCGTCATATGGTGTCACGCTCCCCTGTCGCGGCTACGGGAGAACTTGTGGACGATTTCCTGACCTGGGCTGTTCTCGGCGTTATCTTGGGAGGACGAATTGGCTATGTTCTATTTTACCAACCAGGCTATTTCTTCACTCACCCACTAGCTATCCCAAGAGTGTGGGACGGCGGCATGAGCTTCCATGGCGGCTTTCTCGGAGTAACGACCGCGATATTATTATTCTGCTGGAAGCATGGGCTGAATCCTGTCGCTTTTGCGGATAGGATCGCAGTTGCCGTACCAATTGGCTTATTTCTCGGTCGCTGCGCAAATTTCGTGAATGGTGAATTATGGGGTCGCCCTGCCCCTGCAAGCTTTCCGTTGGCAATGATCTATCCTGGCGACCCGTATCAGTTACCACGCTACCCATCCGAGTTAATCGAAGCCTGCCTTGAAGGCATTCTATTGTTTTGTGTCATGCTGATTTGTGCGCAATCAGTAGCGATAAGGAAACGTACCGGCACACTGACCGGAATTTTTCTCCTTGGATATGGCATTGCCCGTATCACTGGCGAATGTTTCCGTGAGCCCGATGCTTTTCTCGGCTTTTTGCCGTTCGGTACAACCATGGGCCAAATTCTTTCCATACCTATGGTCATCGCCGGCATAAGCTTCATTTTCTTTGCTCGGTCGAAGCGTGCCGCCTGAACGCTTTGACCATTTTATGGCTCGGGGAAATGGGGCTTATTATGCCCACCATCCGTTTGGGCAAGACTTCACAACCGCCCCCGAAATCTCACAGGTATTTGGGGAGATTCTAGGCGCTTGGGCCAAAGTAGTTTGGCAAATGCTTGGTGAGCCTGAAGATATTATATTCGCGGAAGCTGGCCCCGGGCGAGGCTTACTTATGGCCGACGCACTTCGCGTTTGGCCAGCGCCACACGTCCATTTCATCGAAACGTCACCCCAGTTAATGGCCGAACAAGCCAAGCGCGTACCACGAGCAACTTGGCACACCTCCTTATCTTCAATCCCTTCTGGGCCCCTCATTCTTGTCGCCAACGAATTTCTTGACGCACTCCCGGTGCGACAATTTGTCCGCCGTACCGCAGGTTGGTGTGAACGATATGTAGAAAACGGCGCTTATATCGAAATTCCTTCCGATTATTCATTGCCTGATGATCCCATTGGCAGCACGCGAGAACTGAATGAGGCTGCCATTCAGTTCTGCAAAGAACTTGCTGCACGCGATGCGATTGGATTGTTCATTGATTACGGCCCTGCAGAAAGCGCGCCTGGCGAAAGCGTTCAAGCAATTCGCAACGGCGCCTACTCCAATGTTCTTTTGCACTTTGGAGAAACGGACATCACCGCTCACGTAGATTTTGGAGCAATCAAGGAGGCTGTTCACACTCAAGGGCCCGTGAAGCAGAATTATTTTTTGACCGCTTTAGGACTCTATCAGCGCAATGATTTCCTCGCACAATTACACCCGGAAAGGTCTTTGGAGCTGCGCCTCTCCGTACAGCGCTTGACGGCACCCGAAGCAATGGGCAGCCTATTCAAAGTAATGGCTGTCTGCCCAAGCCATCTGCCACCGTTGCCAGGGTTTTCATGACTGAATTCGTCTCTGCTTCCTTGCCGGTCCGGCACGGCTTTTTTACACGCCGCGGAGGTGTATCATCTGGATATTACTCCAACCTGAACTGCAGCTTCTCCACGGACGATCCGACATACGTACGGGAAAATCGTACTCGTGCGTTGAGAGCTCTTAATGTCGCCCCTCATTCATTATTGGGTCTTAAGCAAGTTCATGGCAAAGATGTTATTACCGTAACCGCTCCTTGGGCTGAAGGCGAAGGTCCGGCCGCTGACGCTCTCGTCACCCGCCTTCCCGGACTAGCTCTAAGCATCATCACCGCCGACTGCGCGCCGGTCCTGTTTTTTGGTGATAATGGAGCCGTTGGCGCAGCTCACGCAGGGTGGCGTGGTGCGCTTGCCGGTGTACTTGAGGAGACAGCCCAAGCGCTCCGGTTGTTGGGTGCCACCAAGATTTCAGCGGCCATTGGCCCTTGTATTCACCAAGCTAGCTATGAAGTCGGCCAAGACCTCCGCAACGCAATTCTTGGCGAGAATACTTCAAGTAGCCGCTTTTTTATTGCCGGACGACCT
>JAGWOU010000365.1 GCA_028870815.1 Rhodospirillales bacterium
CAAAATCGTGTTGAAAGCCCGCCGCCACAATAAGCAGGTCGAGATTATCGGGCTGAATGAAGCCAGCGCCACGATGGTGGAACGTTTCGCCAGCCATAGAAACGGCGAAGCCGCGCCGGCGCATTAAACCTGCCCGCGCCCTGTAAAAAGCCTCGGCAAAAGCCGAGGCTTTTTACGTTCCGCTAAAATCCACCACCGCCGCGAAGCCTTGCTCCGTGCCGAAACCAAGCCGCCCGCCATCAGCACTCCAGGCCAGGGCCGTAACCGTTCCGCGCCCCGCGGCGCAAACGGGCAACACACGCTCCCGCGCCACATCCGCCACCAGCACCAGCCCGGTATCGAACCCGGCGGCCACCACCTCATGCTGCGGGTGGCAGGCCACGCGCTTCACGATGCCATCGCCCATGCCCAGCTCCGTGGGTGGCTTGCCCATCGGCCCGCCGCCAAAGAACGGCCAGAGCACGATGCTCTCCGCCCCGGCGGTGGCCAGCCAGCGGCCGGATTTGGTGAAGCACAGCGATTCCGGCTTGGTGGGATAGCCGGACATGCGCATATGTTTCGCCCCTGGCAGGGTCCAGCCATGCAGCGCGTTCTCCTGCATCGTGGTCACCAGCGCGTCGCCCGCCGGATGGATGGCAATGCCGGTATGGCTGCCCTTCCATTCCAGCTTCGGCGCCACAGGCGATCCCGAAGCGGTGAACCAAAGCGATGCTCCGTTATAATGCGAAGCCGCCACGCGCTTTCCCTTGGCGTCAAAGGCAATGCCGGTAACGGTGGAGGGGTGCGCGATGGTTTTCAAAACTTCGCCCGCGAGGTTCAGCAGATGCAGGTTCTTGCCCACGGCGGCGGCCAGCAACGGCCCCTTGCCGGCAAAGGCGGCCACCTGCTCCACCCATTTGGAGCCGAATTTCTGAAGCTCCAGGATCGCCCCATCCGGCCTTATGCGCATTAGCCGCCCGTCATCCCCACCGGTGATAAACCCGCCTTCCGGGTGCGCGGCCATCGCCAGCGCCGCGCCATCATGCGCCACCACGGCGGCATGGTCCGGCCCAAGGCGCAATGTGCCATCACCCAGCGCAAAACCGGGCAAACCCGTGGCGTCGAACGCCACCCCCGTGACATAGGCGCCAAACTGCGCGCCGCGGCCACGTTTGTTCAGGAGTTCATCAAGATCGGACATGGCGGTTACTTGCCCCGCCGGGCGCCGCCGGGCAAGAGGCGCGTCATTCGATAAAATCGCGGAATTTGCGCCATATCAAGGCGCTGCCCGACGAGAAGTGGCATTAGCAATGCCAGTTTTAACAAAAACATGGCTTCCCTACAGGAGATTAGAGAATGCGTGGCCGTCATCTCTCACCCATTGCGCTCACCTTGGCCGGGCTGGCTGGGGCATTGGCGGTCAACCGCCCCGCCCAGGCCATTCCGGCCTTTGCGGCGCAAACCGGCTTGGCCTGCGATGCCTGCCATATCGGCTTTCCGCAACTCACCCCGTTCGGGCGACTTTTCAAACTAGAAGGCTACACGTTGGGCGATCAGAAATATCCCCGAATCCACAATCTCTCCGCCATGCTGCAAGCCGGCTTTACCTATCTGAAGGAGAAGGTGCCAGGCGGGCTCTCGCCGGATTATCCCAGCAACCATGCTTGGTCCATCCAGCAAACCAGCCTGTTTTACGGCGGCGTGCTGGACAAGCAGTTGGGCCTCGGCGCCTTCATTCAAGGCACGTTCGACGGCGTGGCTCATCAATTTCATTGGGATAATCTGGATATTCGCGATGCGCATCTTGCCAGGCTGGGCGGGCGGCAGATTATCTATGGGTTCACCTTCAATAACGCGCCAGGCATCACGGATGTCTGGAACACGCTGCCCGCCTGGGGATATCCATATATCCCTGACGCACTGGGCGTTTCCCCCACCGCCGGGCTGCAGGTCAGCGGCCTCGCACAATCCGTGGCCGGGGTAGGCGGCTATGTAGCCTATAACCCCACCCCCGCGAACATGTTCTACGGCGAGGTGGATGCCTATAAGTCCCTTCCCAATCACACAGCCTTTGCGCTAGGCGTGGGCCCGGCCAACGGCGTGGGCGGCACCATTCCTTATTGGCGCTTTGGCGTGCAGCACAGCATGGGGGAATACTCCGTTGAATTCGGCACTTCGGGCCTAGTGGACCACCCCTACCCCTCCGGCTTCACCCACGGGCCGAAGGATGACATCACCGATGTCGGACTGGACACGCAAATCCAGTATATCACCATGAACCAGGCGATCTCTCTCCAGGCCTCCTGGTATCATGAGAGCCAGCATTGGGGGGCAAGTTTCCCGCTGGGCAACACCGCCAATCTGAACGACACGCTGAACCAGGAGACAATCACGGTCTCCTATCTCTGGCACGAGATTCTCGGCGCCACGGAATCCTTCAGCGACATCTCCGGCAACGCGGATTCCGGCCTGTACGGCCCCAGCCCCATCAGCGGCAACGCCAATGGCAAACCCAATTCCTCCAGCTTCACCACCGAGCTAGATTATTAT
>JAGWOU010000366.1 GCA_028870815.1 Rhodospirillales bacterium
TATACGAGCTTTTGAAACCACTCGGCGTGAGATGATTTAAGACATCGCGGTGCGAACACTTCCGCCTACGTGCGCGAAATTTGCCTGCAAGCCGCGTATGGTTTTGCGAATATCGCAGACTATATCGTGAATTTCATCACTTTCCTGACGCAGGTTGCATCGATTTGCGCCGGCAAGGCGTCATCATCCACATCCTCTGCGCATTAACGGCGTTTCATAACGCCGCTATTCTTTTTTCAAATCTAAGGACATAAACCATCTATACGCAAAATATGAACTCATCCAACATGGCGCGCCTCTTTTCACAGGACAGCCCGGGGCATGAGCAGCAACGCTTGAGTTTGATCGAGGCACGTAAAAAAACTGACGCCTGCCTCAGCCGCTCGGAAATCTGCAAGCTTATTCAAGAAATTATGGGCTAACAGGCTGATCGTGAAACTCGCCGTCGCGCGGTTCACGTCATCACACGAACCCGGAGGTCCATCCGCAGAGCCTATGAACATTGATGGACGGCATGAGTCCAGGAAGAGGGAGGGTTGGAGGCTTATGCGGACGCGCCCTTACGCCCCGCCCAAAGCAACACCGCATAGCCGAGCCCCGTTGCCGCCGCCGTCACCGCAATTTGCGTCACCGCATCACCGCCAAACGGCAATGCCCGCGCCCCCAGCGTAAACGCCACCATAAACGCCACCGCCAGCCCCGGCACCACAAATGGTTTCAACAGCGCCAGCGGTGAAACCTGCCAGACCCGCCGCAGATAAGTCACACTCCAGCCCAGCAAAAACGGATAAATCGCCAGCCACGCGGCGGCCACCGCCACCAGCCCCATCGGCCCGCGCACCGTAATGCCCGCCAGCAGAATAAACCCGCCCAGCAGCGTCAGCGTCGCGAAGGAAAGGCTCGCCGCCTTGCCCGGCTGCCCTGTGCCCATCAGCAGCGGCGTGATCAGTTGGGAGGCTATCCGCAACACCGCCGCCGCCGCCAGAATCTGCAATGGCAGCGCCGCCGCGGCGTAAGAATGTCCGTGGGCGTCATGCAGCAACCCCATCAGCGGCACCGCCATCAGCCCCAGCCCGGCCATCAGCGGCGCCACCAAATTCGCCAGCCTTTGCAGCGCCCAGAACAACGCATCCCGCAACTGCGCAGGCGTTGCCGCCACTTTCGCGAATACCGGCAGAGAGGTGCGGTTGATGATCGTCCCCACCGCCATTGCCGGTTCCATCGCCACGTCAAACGCCACCCGA
Organism: Rhodospirillales bacterium; assembly: GCA_028870815.1. Classification (GTDB taxonomy): domain Bacteria; phylum Pseudomonadota; class Alphaproteobacteria; order Acetobacterales; family Acetobacteraceae; genus Acidocella. The sequence continues at coordinate 1,245 of JAGWOU010000366.1, forward strand.
TACACCGCCAGCGGCGCCGCCCCATAAAACCAGCCCACCAGCAGGTAATCGATATTCTTGAAAATCTGCTCGAAAATATTCGCGCTGGCGGATTTCAGCCCGAAGGAAACCAGAGGCTTTATCTCAAGGTATGAAAAATGCCATCCCGGCCTGAATGGCCGCGCCCACAGCGCGCCCACCAGAATAAACACGCCAGAGGCAAAATACCCGCCCACCAGCGCCCAGGTGCCGCCGCCCATCATCGCAATCGCCAGCCGCACCATCGCCGCGCCAAAGGTGGCGCTCACATTCACCGCGGCGATTTTCTCATATTTCAGCTCACGGTTCAGCAGAGCCAGCGGAATCACCGCCACGCCCACCAAAGGCTGCTTCGCCGCCAGCGCCAGAAAATAAAACGGCATCCCGGCCATGCCGTAAATCCAGCCCACGGCCGGGGAGAGTGCGACCGCAACCCCGCCCACCAGCAATGCGGCGGCCATGATAAACCAGAACAGCGATTGTAATTGCCGTTCGCTCGTTTCCTTGGCCTGCACCAGCGCCTCATTGGTGCCCAGGCCATCAAACGCCTCCACCACCATGCCGATGGACAGCACCAGCGAGCCAATACCCACCTGCACTTTGGTGAGGTACATCAGCACCGCGATGATGGTGATGAAATCCGTCACCTTGGCGATAATCGCGGCCCCGCCCAGCCAGTTAAACCCGCGCCCCAGATGGCGTTTATGGTCGTCCTCGCTCATGGCCCTGGCGGCAGCACCACGTTGCGCGTGCGGACGACATGCCCCCACCAGCGGCGGGACTCCCGCTTCCAAACCGCGCTTTGCGCTGCCCCCCAATGGCCGGGCTTGGCCGTGGTGGCATCCCCCAGCCAGGCGCTCACGGTGTCGAAAATCTTCTCCGCCCGGGCGCTCCAGGTATAATTCCGGCTATCTTCCGCCGCACCGGCCGCAAGCCGCGCCGCCATCGCCGCATCCTCCGTCAGCGTCCGCAAGCCCGCCACCAGCGCCTCCAGATCGTCCGGCGCGCAAAGCCAGGCGGTTTCGTCATGCTTCAGCACTTCCGCCACATCCGGCGTGTTGCCTGCCAGAATGGGCCGCCCGGAGCCGAGATAGAAAAACAGTTTTAACGGCAGCACCGTGGAGCCAAATTTCGCCAGCGGCTGGAAGGATGGCGGAATCAGCAGCACATCGGCGGCGGAGATGTAATTGCCGAGCGTCTCCTCGCTCTGCCAGGGCACGATGACGACATTCGGCACAACCCGTGCCAGCGCCTCGATGGGCCCG
>JAGWOU010000367.1 GCA_028870815.1 Rhodospirillales bacterium
CCGGCATCGCAACGGAGTTGATAATGAATCATGGCGTCAGCAGAACGTCCAACTCGCCAGCGCGTTCAAGTGCCAGCAGATCATCGCTTCCGCCCACATGGCGGCCGCCGATGAATATTTGCGGCACTGAGGTCCGGCCGCCGGAACGGCGCAGCGCCTCAGCACGTAGCGCCGTGCCTTGCGGCGCGCTGATTTCCTTGAAGTCAGCGCCTTTACGTTGCAGCAGCGCGATGGCACGATCGCAATACGGGCAGTAGGGCTGTGTATAAATCTCAATTTCGGGCATTTCCAAACCAATTAGCTCAGACCCCGCCGAATGCAAGATGATTCTATTGCAAGCGCGGGTCAGCCACGCGTGCAACGGTGAGCACATCCACCCGCACCGCGCCGCGCTCGCGCAACGCCTTGGCGCATTGATGCGCGGTGGCGCCAGTGGTCATCACGTCGTCGATCAGCAGCACGCGCTTGCCCAACACCTCCGCGCCCCGCCGCAGAGAGATGGCATCCATAAGCTCGGCTCGCCGCTCCGCGGCACTCAGCCCTTCAAGTTTGCGGGTCGCCCGCCACCGGCGCAAAACATCCAACCCCAACGGCCGGCCGGTGAGCCGGGCCAGCGCTATGGCCAAAACCGCCGCCTGGTTATAGCGGCGCTGGCGCAGGCGGGCGGCGTGCAACGGCACAGGCACCAGCAGGTTGGCCGATTGCAGCATCTCCTCGCCAGGGCGGCGCATCAACCGCGCCAAGCCCGCCGCGGCTTCGCTCTGGTCACCATATTTCAGCGGCATGATTATTTTCTTGGCGGTCTCATCGTAGCGCAGCGCGGCGCGGGCCATGGTAAAAGCCGGAGGAGACGCCTCGCATGCATCGCAAATATGCTCCTTGGCGCCATCTTCCGCGAAAGGCAGCGGCACGCCGCAGCAATTGCATAAAGGTGCCGTTACAAAATTCGCGGTGGTGAAACATTTCAAGCAGAGCTGACCCTGCGCTTCCACTGCTTCGTCGCAAACGAGACAGGAGGGTGGCAAGACGCTATCCAGAACCCAGCGCAACAGGGGTTTCATGTGCAACAGATTTTCGATTTTGGCGCGATGGTAAAACACCGGGACAGGGCGGCGCACCGTCTCACCTCTGTTACGCCAGTACTTGAGGAATTGGCCGGGCGCCTGCTCGACAGGCTGGACGACACCACGAGCCGTTTCTCCCACGCGCTGGATTTCGGTGGACGCGGCGCCATCGCCCCACAACTTGCCGCGCGCGGCATGGAGGTGGATAGCGCGGATTTTTCCTCCGCCATGGCCATGCGCGCCGGCGGCCGGCCCATCCACTTGCCCGACCCGGAACATTTCGGCCTACCCACGGAAGCATATGACGTGATTTTGGCCCCCCTGTCCCTACATTTTCTGGACGATCTGCCCGGTGCGCTCATCCAACTGCGCCGCGCGCTGAAGCCGGAAGGGTTGCTGCTGGCCAGCCTGCCGGTATTGGGCACGCTGCACGAACTGCGCCTGGCCCTGCTGGAAGCCGAGGAAGCGCTCACCGGCAAGGTCAGCCCCCGCGTTTCGCCATTCCCGGAATTACGGGATTGCGCCGGGCTGCTGCAACGCGCCGGGTTTACGCATCCAGTGGCGGATCTGGAAGAACTGGACTTTCTATACGCCAACCCGCTGGCTCTGCTGCATGAACTCCGCGATGCGGGCGAGACAAACGCGCTGGCTGGGCGCAGCCGCATCATTGTCCCCCGGGCCTTGTTTCCAGCCGCGCTGGCGGCACTGCCGCAGGAAGAAGGCCGCATGGCGGTGAAATTGCGCATGGCGGTGCTCACCGGCTGGGCCTCATAACAACCCTGTCTTGCGGAAGCTGAGCCAGCTTCCATTGCCGACGATGATATGGTCATGCAGCACCACGGAAAGCGCACTGGCGGCCTTTTTGATCTCCTGGGTCATCACGATGTCGTCATCCGAGGGCGACGGATCGCCGCTTGGGTGGTTGTGGACGAGAATGATGGCGGTGGAGTTCAGCTCCAACGCGCGTTTCACCACCTCGCGCGGGTAGACCGGCGTGTGATTCACTGTGCCGGTGGCCTGCGGCACGTCCGCCAGCAGGCGGTTGCGGTTGTCCAGAAAGAGAATCCGGAACTGCTCCACCTTTTCCCGCGCCAGCACGGCCTGGAGATATTCCATCAGCCGGTCCCAATTGCTCAGCACCGGGCGGTACAGCACCTCCGCCTTGGCCAGGCGCTGTGAGGCCGCCTGCACCAGCTTCAATGCAGAAACCCCGGCCTCGCCCAGCCCCTCAACGCCCAGCAGATCCGGCACTGGGGCGGAAATGGCACTGGCATAGGAACCGAATTTGGCCAGCAGCGCCCGCGCGATAGGTTTGGTATCGCGCCGGGGCAGCGCCAGGAATAAGGTCATTTCGATCAGTTCATGATCAGCCAGCGCCTCGGGCCCGCCAGTCAGAAACCGCGCGCGCAGCCTTGCCCTGTGTCCGTCCGTGCCCACTGCCAACGGCGCCG
>JAGWOU010000368.1 GCA_028870815.1 Rhodospirillales bacterium
AAGACAGCCGGTCCTGCGCCTGGGCAGGGGTAACAAAGGCGAAGGATTGCGCCAGCACGATGGGGAACGGCACCGAAAGCAGCGTGTTCAACATCCCCGGCCGGGTTTTCGCCGGATATTCCCGGAATGAGAAAATCGTGCCGAACAGGCTCTTATCCGGCGCGCGGATTTCGATGCCCCGCCGCCCGCAAATGACGCGATCCGTGTAAATCGAATCACCCAGATGCCCGGAGACAACCGGCACCGGCAGCGGCCGGCCGGTGATCATCAGGCGCAACGCCTCGGCGATTTCCGAGAAAGCGATCCCACCCCGCTCATACACACCAAGGCGCCGGACTCTGAACCCTTCCAGCCCATTAGCCAAAACCAGCCATTGGTCCTCTAACTCTCGCACCAGCCCCGCCGACGCTTCCGGGGATTTACGCCCGAGCCGCGCCCATTTTCTGGCCATGCCCGTGCCAAGCGGGCTGCGCGGCGAGATCAGCAGGCTGATAAAATAATCATTCCGGTACAACCGGCCCGCCAGCACCTTGTTGCGGTATGCGGCATCCAACGCCTCGGCAAAGCCGGAACGGAACCGGCGCGCGGGTGCTGCCCCCAGATCGGCATGGCGGATGAGATGCGTATGGATGGTAACATTGTCATCGGCAAGATTGCGGTAGGTCGTGTTGAGCAGCCGCAGCCTTGCATTGCGCAGTGCATGGTCAGCCAGCTCGAACGCCTGGCCTTCAACATGCCCCATTGCCAGCAGCGCGCCATTTTCCAGCAGCACGGTCCCCGGCCCGACATGCCCGACATAGGGGAGGTACTGAGTGGCAGCGCGCTCGGCGCGGGCGCTATCTCCCCACATCGAGCATCCCCTGCCCACGGCCACCGCGCTGGCTACGAACCGGCGCCGGCGACACCGAAGCACCGCCCCATCTCTTGCCATCAACCGACCGGCCAGCGGTACGCAAATACAGCAGCACGACACCGACGGCGTTATAATCCCGCGCCACCAGCTCCCGCGCCGCCAGCCAGAGCGGCGCCATGATCGCCAGATAAAGCGGGTTCTTGAAGAGCACGACGATCAGCCCCGCTAGCATGAGCAGCATGGCCCCCAGGCTAAGCGGCACGCCCATGAACATCGCGGGCCTTGTCGCCGCGAGGTACAGCGTATCGGCCTCGAGCGGCTCCATCTCAGCCACCCCCGGTCAGGGTCTGGCCGAGATAGGACGCCCCGAACATGATGACGATGCCGCCAATGATGCCCGCGATTACCCCCAGCGACGCCCGGCCGAACATGAACAGAAACCCGATGCCGATAATCCCGAGCACGGCGATCGTCTCGCCAAACGGCCCCAGAATGAAAGTGCAGACATTATTGATCATCGTTTGCGGGCTGGCCCCGCCCGAGACGGTCTGGGTATGGCCAAGCGCCGGAAAGCTCAGCATGACCGCCAGCAGCGCCACGTGCCACGCTCGAGCGGTCATGGACCATAATCTGGTCAGACGTAACATCCGCGCCTGTGCAAGTAGCATCGGGGCAATCATGTCGATCATGGCGACCTCATTGTTTGGTGTGGGCAATCAGCCTCAGCGGCCGCAGCATTGTTTTGCCGAGCGACATCCAGCCCCAGCGGCACCAGCCAAGGCGCGCCATGGGTCCGCGCATAACTGCCGGTGGCCGAAACATCCCAAGCGGGCGGCATGCCCGGCTCGTTCGCGGGCGGTAGCGGTGACGCGGAAAAACCCGATGTCACCTCATCCGCATGGCGCATCACCCGCCTTGCATAGCCGTTCATGATCCCTTTGAGCGGTGAGCCGGTATTGTAGATCGACAATGCCCTGAGCAAGGTGGCCTGCTGCCCGGTGCGAACCGGGTCTGTGCCGTAAGCGGCTCGCAGCACTGCCGCACCGCCCGCTAATGACGCGCAGGGATCGAGTGCTTGATCGATCGTCATCCCCAGCGCGGGCAGATTGGCGTTGTTGATCTGCATCAGGCCCAGATCGACGGAATGCCCCTCGGCGATCCATGCGGTCGCCTGAGCCTCGGCGTTGGCCAGGCTCGCCGGACTGACACTGACGGGAGTACTATTATCGTGCAGCATCCACGGATAAAAATCGCTCTCCGTGCGGGCAACGCCGCGCAGAACCCTCTCCGGCACCGCTGGCGCGCATCGCGCCGCGAGCGCGACAAAATCCGCATTCGACAGTTTCGCAGCAAAGACCGGCGCCGGGCTAATCGTGCTCAGGCCGAGCAGCACACCGGCGAGGCAATAACCGCGCAACCTTTCCCGCCGCGCGGCCATTTACGTCACCAAAACCCGTCGCCCGCGCAACCGGGCGGCCAAGCGCTGGCGCATGGTTGACAGCGCCGCCGGCGTCGCCTCCCAAATACCGGCGGATATGTTTCCAATCTCAGGCCGTGCCCGCGCCAAAACCTCCGGGCACCAGCCAATCCGCGCATAAATACGGGTCATCGGCGTGTCGTAAACACCAACAACAAATTCGATGCCCGACGCGAGGCAAA
>JAGWOU010000014.1 GCA_028870815.1 Rhodospirillales bacterium
GAAGCTCCGGCAACGGCTGGCTTCAACCCGCTCTTTCTTTATGGCGGCGTCGGGCTGGGCAAAACGCATCTGATGCACGCCATTGCCTGGGAGCTTTCCACCAATGCGCGCGGTGGCCGCCCGGTCTCGGTGGCGTATATGTCCGCCGAGAAGTTCATGTATCGCTTCATCAACGCGCTGCGCTCGCAATCCACGCTTGAATTCAAGAACGAGCTGCGCAGCGTGGATGTGCTGATGATCGACGATCTGCAATTCCTCATCGGCAAGGACAACACGCAGGAAGAATTCTTCCACACCTTCAACGCGCTGGTGGATGCGGGCAAGCAGATCGTCATCTCCGCCGACAAATCCCCCTCCGATCTTTCGGGGCTGGAGGACAGGCTGCGCACCCGCCTGGGCTGCGGCATGGTGGCGGATTTGCACGCCACCACCTTCGAGCTGCGCTATTCCATTCTGGAGGCGAAAGCCTTGCGCGCGGGCGTTGAGGTGCCGGCGAAAGTTCTGGAATTCCTGGCCCGCAAGATCACCAGCAATAACCGTGAGCTGGAAGGTGCGTTGAACCGTCTTGTCGCGCATGCCAATCTGTTCAACCGGCAGATCACGCTGGATACCGCGCATGAGGTGTTGCACGACGTGCTGAAGGCGCATGACCGCAAAATCTCCATCCAGGAGATTCAGAAGCGCGTCTGCGAGCATTATAATATACGCTTGGCTGAAATGGCCTCGGCCCGGCGGGCGCGCAACATCGCGCGGCCGCGCCAGGTGGCGATGTATCTGGCCAAGCAGCTTACCTCCAAGAGCTTGCCGGATATCGGCCGGCATTTCGGCGACCGCGACCATACCACAGTGATGCACGCAGTCTCGCGCATCGGCGAACTGATCGGCCAGGATGCCGCCTTTGCCGAGGATGTGGAGCTGCTGAAGCGCCTGCTGGAGAATTAGATGGACGGGGCGGCAAGGCCCTGCTCCATTCCATTGCAAGGATATTGCGCTGGCGCTTCCCTCGCATAGGTCCCCTTGCTAGTCTAAGGCACGAATCGGTCCAAAAAAATTCCGGGGATTCGGTCGCTGTCTGGAAGGGTGTCATGAAGTTCAAGGCCGATCGCGCCACGCTGATGAAATCTCTGGCCCATGTGCAGAATGTGGTGGAGAAGCGGAATACAATTCCCATCCTGGCCAATGTGCTGCTGCAAGTGAAGGATGGCCGGCTCTCTATCGCCGCGACCGACCTTGAAATCTCGCTGGTGGAAGAGGTTGTGGCCGAAACGCTTCGTGATGGCGCCATCACCGTGCCCGCCGCCACGCTTTATGAGATTGTTCGCCGGCAGCCGGAGAATGCGTTGATCGAACTGGATCATCCGGGCGGCGACTCGCAACTGGCCCTGCGCGCCGGGCGTTATGCCACCAGCCTGGTGGCGCTTTCGGTCGAGGAGTTTCCAAAGCTGGATGCTGGGAAGCTTTCACATAGTTTCGCGCTTTCCGCCCAGGAACTTCGTGGACTGATCGACCGCACACGCTTCGCCATCTCCACCGAGGAGACGCGTTATTATCTGAACGGTATCTATCTTCACGCCGCTGAAGGCTTTGACGGCCCGGTGTTGCGCGCCGTGGCGACGGATGGGCACCGATTGGCCCGTGTGGAGGAGCCGTTGCCGGAAGGTGCGGCGGGCATGCCGGGCATTATCGTTCCGCGCAAGACGGTGACGGAATTGCGCAAGCTGCTTGATGAAGTGACTGGCGAAGTGGAGGTCGCGCTCTCCGAGACGCGTATCCAGTTCACGATTGGCACGATGAAGCTGACCAGCAAATTGATCGATGGTACCTTCCCCGATTACGACCGGGTGATCCCGCGCGGGACCGACAAGATCCTGCGCGTGGAGAAGAAGGATTTCAACGACGCGGTGGGCCGTGTCTCCGCCATTTCGGCTGAGAAACATCGTCCCGTGAAACTCTCTCTGGCAAAAGAGCTGCTGGTGATTTCCGCAGCGTCCGCCGAACAGGGGTCGGCTTCGGAGGAATTGGGCGGCGATTTGGTGGATTATCAGGCCGGGCCTTTGGAAATCGGATTCCAGGCACGCTATCTTTCGGATGTGACGGATCAGATCAAAGGCAAGGTTGAATTCGCCTTCGCCGATGGCGCGGCGCCGACCTTGGTGCGGGACCAGGATGATAACTCCGCCGTGTACGTACTGATGCCGATGCGGGTTTAACCAACGCTCGAACGCCTAACCCTTACCGATTTCCGTTCCTACGCCGCGCTGCGCTTTCAACCGCAAGCGCGGCGTTTGGTGTTCGCGGGGCCGAATGGCGCGGGCAAGACCAATCTGTTGGAGGCTGCCTCTCTGTTGGTTCCGGGGCGCGGCTTGCGCGGCGCGCGGTTTGCCGAACTGGCCCGCCAAAACGGGGCAGGGGGCTGGGCGGTGGCGGCGCGGTTCGCCAACGGGTTGGAGATTGGCACCGGCGCTGTGGAGGGCGCGCCCGAGCGCCGGGAATTCCGGCTGAATGGTGTGAAGCCACGGGCACAATCGGATGTAGCCGAACAATTGGCCGCCGTCTGGCTGACACCGCAGATGGACCGGCTGTTCACAGATACCGCCTCAGGCCGCCGCAAATTCCTGGACCGGCTGGTGATCGCGCTGGAGCCTTTTCATGCGCGGGAAATCGCCTCTTTTGAAAGCGCTTCCGCGCAGCGCAACCGGCTGTTGGCCGAACCGCCTTATGACCCGGCCTGGGCGGAGGCGTTGGAGGATTCCATGGCGCGGCATGCGGTGGCGGCCACGGCGGCGCGGGCGGCGCTGCTCGCCCGGCTGAATGCCACCATAAACACCGGGGCGGTGGACCCGTTCCCGCGTGTGGCATTGGGTTTGGCTTGTTCTATTGCGCACCGGCTGCAACAGGAACCGGCCGTGGAGGTGGAGGAATGGCTGCGCGGCGCGCTGGCGGCCGCGCGCCAGGCCGATGCGGCTGCGAAATCCGCAAGCCACGGGCCGCAGAAAGCCGATCTTCTGATTGCCGATGAAGCCGCCGGGCGCCCCGCGGCGTTGTCCTCAACCGGGCAGCAGAAGGCGATGCTTCTCGGCATCGTGCTTGGCCATGCCGCGATGATTACCGCCGCGCGTGGCCAGCCGCCGCTGCTGCTGCTGGACGAGCCGCTGGTGCATCTGGATGCGCCCCGCCGCACTGCATTGTTTGGGGCGTTGGCGAAGGCGGATTTTCCGGCCTGGCTTACAGGCACGGATATGGAGGCTTTCGAGGGATTGGAGGCGGCGCGGTATGAGCTTAGGGAAGGGGAGGTTTCAGCGGTTTAGGAAGGTGCCCAGATAGCGCCGGAGCACTGAAATTGGTGAACTTTCGAGCGGCTGCGCAGGCAGAAAACGCTGCCGCGCGGCTTTCTCCCCAAAAAACCTCAGCCTATACCCATTGCATGCGCATTCTTCTCCTGGGCGACCTGGTCGGCCGATCCGGCCGTGAGGCCGCCCTGAAACATATCCCTGAACTCCGTGCCTCGCTCCGCCTCGATTTCGTGATGGTGAACGCGGAAAATGCCTCCCATGGTTTTGGGCTGGGGCCGGACATGGCGGAGGCGCTGTTCGCCGCCGGGGCGGATGTGATCACCCTTGGCAACCATGCCTGGGACCGGCGGGAGATCGTTCCGTATATCGCCACCGAAAAGCGCCTGATCCGTCCGCTCAATTACCCGCCCGGCACGCCAGGTGCCGGGGCCTGCCTTGCCGTTTTACCGGATGGCCGCAAGGTGCTGGTAGCGCAGGCCATGGGAAGGCTGTTCATGGACCCGATGGACTGCCCCTTCCGTGCCATGGAGGATCTGCTTACCCGTCATAAGCTTGGGGTCACCACCCATGCCATCTTGCTGGATATTCATGCCGAGGCGAGTTCTGAGAAAATGTCCTTTGGCCATACCTTCGATGGCCGGGTGAGTGCCGTTGTTGGCACGCATACCCACGTGCCGACGGCGGACCATCAGGTGCTGCCCGGCGGCACGGCCTATGTTTCTGATTTGGGCATGTGCGGGGATTATGATTCTGTCATAGGCATGCAGAAAGCCGCTGCCATTGGCCGGTTCGTCCGCAAGATGCCGGGCGAGAAGCTGAGCCCGGCGGAGGGTCCGGCGACACTCTGCGGCGCGTTCGTGGAAACGGACGATGCAACAGGGCTGGCCCGCAGAATGGAGCCCGTGCGGCTTGGCGGCCGGCTCGCGGGGGTTATGCCGTCGCTCTAGAGCCGGATGACATGAGATCGAATCGCCCCGGCGATCGCTCTCATGTCTGGATCCGTCTCTGAATCAATGAATGAGAGGGCGATTCAGACTTCAGTTCCGCTCGCAAAACGAGCGAACCTGAAGTCATCGCGCTCTAAAGACGACGCGCCTGGGCGTTTCACGGCCTGTTAACAAGAATGGTGGCAAGTTCAACGGCATTTGCAACCGCGTTCAGGCAGGATCGAATGACGTCTTTGGTTTTGGAGCTTAAACAGGGTGAGTCGATGATCCTCAACGGCGCGGTCATCCGGTTCAAAACACGTGCGCGCCTGGAACTGAACAACCACGCCAGGTTTCTGTTCGGCAAACAGATCATGAGTGCCGAGGATGCCGTCGGCCCCGCCCGTCAGGCTTATTACGCGCTTCAGGAAGCATATATCGGCAAGGATGAGGCGCGCGGGGCGGCCCTGCAGGCGGCGCGGGAGCTGATAGGCGCGCTGCTCGATGCTTCCGAGGGCGAGGCGAAGCGAGGATGGTCCGCCCTGCTGCGCCTTTGCACGGAAGCAACGGCCCTGGAGGCGCTGAAACAGGCACGGCAGATGATCCGTGCCGAGGAAGCCGCGCTGGGCGGTTAGGCCGCGTCCCGCAATTCCTCCAGCCGCGCCAGAACGGCGGGCACATCCGGCTGCACCTCGAACAGGTCGCGCACCTCCGGCCGGGCGAAGCCGCGCTTTATGGTCTCGTCCACCATCGCCACGAAAGCCTCTGCCCATCCGAGGATATTCACCAGAATGATCGGCTTGGCGTGCTGGCCGAGCTGTTTCCAGGTGAGAATCTCGACCGTCTCGTCATAGGTGCCGAGTCCACCCGGCATCACCACGAACGCATCGCCCAGCGCGAAAAGGCGCCGCTTGCGGGTGTGCATGGAGTCGGTCACGATCAGCTCCGTCAGGCCCTGAAACTCCACCTCCCGCTGGCGCAGGAAGTCCGGGATAATGCCGGTTACCTCCCCGCCCGCACCCAGCGTGGAACCCGCGACGATGCCCATTAGCCCGACATTGCCGCCCCCGAACACCAGGCGCATGCCACGCCCGCCCAGCCCTTCGCCGAGAGCTTTGGCGGAAGCCGCATAGCCCGGGTCCACTCCGGGGTTGGAGCCGCAGAACACGGTGACGGAAAAACTACCCATAAAACTCAGCCTCGCTTCCAGTTCTGGCCCGTTCGTGGCAGGCTGGCGCCGCCATGGCAAGCAACGACACATCAGACGGCGCCGCACCCAAGCGGTCCAGCTTCCGTTTCATCGCTCTCATCGTCCTGGCCGTACTGGCGCTGGGCGATGGAGGGCTGCTGCTTTACCTGCATTATGGCCGGAAGGCCCCCGTGCCCGCGGCCCCGGCAACACCCGCTGTGCCAAATTCGGCCCCAGCGCCGCAAGTTGCAGTTGGCCCGGAGCCGCCGCGCTTCGACATCGTGCGCGTGGACCCGCAGGGCAATGCCGTGCTGGCTGGCCGCGCCGTGCCGGGCGCCACGGTGACGGTGAAGGATGGCGACATGGTGCTTGGCACCGCCACGGCGGATTCGCAGGGCGCTTTTGTGTTGATTCCCGCCAGCCCGCTACCGCCCGGTTCACATGAGATCACGCTGTCAGAGACGTTGCCCAACGGCAAGGTTTTGGATGGTACGCAAAGCGCCTCCATCTCCCTGCCCGGCAACGGCCAGCCCGCCTTGGCCGTGGTTTCCGGACCGAACGGCAGCAGCGTTGTCACCGGCCAGGGGCCGAAGCCTGGCCATCTTGGCATGGGCGCCGTGGATTACGATGCGCAGGGCCATGCCGTGTTCAGCGGCACTGCGCCCGCCGGCTCCACGGTTACGGTCACGCTGGGCGGCAAGACGTTGGGCACCGCGAAAGCCGATTCCTCTGGCCATTGGCATGTGCAGGCGCCGGTCCCTGGCGGGCCGGGCATGATCACGCTGAACGCCACCACGCCGGATGGCAGCGCGCTCCCGGCCGAAACCGTGCCCTTCGCACCGGAAGAACTTTCCAAAGCGTTGGAAGAGGGCCATGTGGTCATCGCCCCCGGTGACAATCTATGGATGATCGCCCGCCGTGTTTATGGCAAAGGCACCTTGTACACGCTGATCTATTCCGCCAATGCGGGGCAGATCCATAATCCGAACCTGATCTTTCCCGGGCAGGCTTTCACCCTGCCGCAGAACCAGGCGAACTGAACAAGGCGAGACGCTGAATGAATATTGCTGAAACTGTAAAATCGGTGATGAGCCCGCCGCACAAGGCAGGGTATCCGTTCATCATCGGCGGCATCGTCGTGGCTTTTATCGGCCTCATATTGTGGCATGCCCTGGCTTGGCTGGGCCTGCTTTTCACTCTGTTCTGCCTGTATTTCTTCCGTGACCCGGAGCGCGTGCCGCCGCCGCGCAAGGATGTGTTCGTGGCCCCCGCCGATGGGCTGGTGGTGAGCATCGAACAGGCGATTCCGCCCGCCGAGCTGGGCTTGGCGCCTGAGCCGCGCACCCGTGTGGCCATCTTCCTCTCGGTGCTGGATGTGCATGTGAACCGCGCCCCAATCTCCGGCACGGTGCAGAAGATCGCTTACCATCCCGGATTGTTCCTGAGTGCCGCCGAGGACAAGGCGAGCGACGATAACGAGCGCAACTCCCTGCTGCTGCGCACCCCCGCCGGACAGGATGTGGTGGTGGTGCAGATCGCCGGGCTGATCGCGCGGCGGATTCTATGCGAGGTGACGGAAGGCCAGCCGATTCTGGCCGGGCAGCGCTTCGGCATCATCCGCTTCGGCTCGCGGACGGATCTTTATCTGCCGGAAGGCTGTGAACCATTGGTGGCTGTGGGCCAGCGGATGATCGGCGGTGAGACGGTGATCGCGGAACTGCCGGCTTTGGTGACGACCTTCCCATGATGCCGCCGCGCCGCCTGCCCCGGCGGCAGCGTTTTGCCGGTTTAAGTTTCAACCGGATGCTGCCGAATTTGATGACACTGCTGGGGCTGTGCATCGGGCTTTCCTCCATCCGGCTGGGGCTGGATGGCCGTTATGGTACGGCGGTGCTCGCCATTGCCGTCTCCGGTGTTATCGATGGGTTGGACGGCAGACTGGCACGGTTGCTGAAGGCAACCTCCCGGTTTGGGGCGGAGTTCGACAGCCTGGCGGATTTTCTGTGCTTTGGCGTGGCGCCGGCGCTGTTGCTTTACATGTGGTCCTTGCAGCCCTGGGGGGCGATCGGGTTTCTGCCGCCACTGATGTTTGCCTCCGCCATGGCGTTGCGGCTGGCGCGGTTCAACGCGGCGCTGGATTCTGCGCCCAAGGCGGCTTTCGCGTATAATTTCTTCACCGGCGTACCGGCCCCGGCCGGTGCGGGGCTGGTGCTGTTTCCGCTGTTCATTGGGCTGGAAGCGAACCAGCATAATCAATTCTGGCTGCAGAATTTGGTAAGCTATCCGCTGTTCACCGGCACGTTCCTGGTGGCGGTGGCGCTGCTCTGCGTTTCCACCCTGCCGGTATGGAGTTTCAAGAACTTCAAAATTCCGAATGCTGGGCTAATGCCCTTGCTGCTCGGGGTGGTGGTGTTCGCGGCGCTGATTTTCGCGGATCCGTACCTTGCCGGGGCGCTGGCGGGATTCGCGTATATTATCATGCTGCCCTTTTCTGTGCGCAGCTACCGCAAACTGGCGCGCGAGGCTGCGGTGCGGCGCATGGCGGCGGGCGACGGGACCGAGGACAGCACAGAACAACCTTAAAGTTAATTATATGTTGATATAAACAACTTGTAATTTTATTCCTTCCCTTGCGCGTCTGCCGCAAGGAAAGGTTTATGTCCGGCACCACAATTACCTCCAGCGGCACCGCCGCCTTGCTATTGGCAGCGGAAGGGTCCGCGCCTGTCACCATCGCCTCTGGGGTGAGCATCATTCTTTCCGGCAGCGTGGCGGCGGCGGATAACAGCCTTACCAGCGCGGCCTATGGCGGCCCGGGCGCGGTCTGGATCCTGCTGAATGAAGGAATACTGGAAGCCAATGCCACCCTGGCATCCGGCACGCCGGCCGGGGTGGGGTTGTATCTCGCGGGGGCGGGCAGCGTCACCAATGGCCTCGCCGGGGTAATCGAGGGCAATGCGGCGGGGCTGGCGCTGCTGGCAGGCGGCAATGTGCTCAACCGCGGCACCATCTCCGGCGGCATCGGCGCCAGCAATGCGGGTTTGGCGCGGGTCGGCGTGCAGCTTGGCGGTGGCACGGTGGAGAATGACGGACTGATCCAGGGCGGGGCCTATGGTGTGAGCCTTGGGGCGGCTGGGTTGGTGACGAATAACGGGCAGATTGCTGGTGGCGCGGTCGGGGCGGTGCTGGCCACCGGCGGCAGCCTGGCCAACGCGGCGGGGGCCACGATAACCGGGGGTGCGGCGGGCGCGGTGCTGCGAGCCGGGGCCAGTCTTACCAATGCGGGCAGTATCGGCGCTAGCATCGAAGCGGCGGGGCATCAGGGCGTGCTGCTGGGGAGCGGGGCTTATCTCGTCAACCGGGGCAGTATCAGCGGGTTCAACGGGGTGTGGGGTGCGTCTGGCACCGCCACGCTGATGAACGAAGGCTGGATCGGCAGTGGCGGGTCGTTGGCCTTGCCGCTCACTTCCACAGGCTACAGCTTTTTCAGCGGCGCGGCGGTTGAGCTGACCAGCGCCACAGTCATCAACCGGGGCGTGATTCAGGGCAATAATGTACCGCCGAACGCGCTGATGCAGGCTGGTTCGGCGGGCAGCGGGCTGGTGCTGGGCGCGGGTACGCTGACGAATCTGGGCACGCTGGCGGGCGGCGGCGGGGCCAATGCCACCCATGGCGGGCTGGGGTTGGCCGGGGCGGCGCAGCTTGCGGGGTATAATGCCGGGTTGATCGAGGGCGGCACCGGCACCTATGGCGGCGCGGGGGCGATGCTGTTTGGCGGCTCATTGCTGAACACCGGCAATATCCTGGGGGGTGATGGCGTTGTCTCCGGCGGGGACGGAGTGGTGCTGAACAATGGCGCCACGCTGGTGAACCAGGGGCAGATCACCGGCGGCATCGGCCCGCAATATCTTTGGAATGTGGGGCTGGGGGCGGGTGTGGCGCTTTATAGCGGCCTGCTTGAAAACCAGGGGGCACTTTCTGGCGGCGGGCAGCAGCTCATGGGCTTGTGGATGGGTGGCGGGCAGGCGGTGAACACCGGCACAATCATTGGCCACGCGGCGGTGGCCATGGAGGGCGGCACGCTGGAGAATACCGGCCTTATCTCAGGTACCGCGCTAGGGGTGGATCTGGCCGGCGGCAGCTTTCTCAACCAAGGCACGGTGGCGGGTAGTTATGCGGTGTACATGGCCCATGCCGGTGCGGTGCTTGGTGTGGCTGCCGGGGCGGTGTTTGAAGGCAAAGTAACCGGCCATGCGGGCGGAGCCACCCTGCAACTTACCGGCACCACGCCCGGCACGCTGGACATGGGGACGAGCTTCTCAGGCTTCAGCGAGATTTCCTTCGCGGCGGGATCGGACTGGTCTCTGGCGGGCGGGGTAACGCAGCTTGCGGGCGGGGAGACGATTTCCGGCTTCGCGGGCAGTGACACGCTGCTGCTGGAAGGCTTTACCGCCAGCAGCGAGAGCTTCGTTTCCGGCGCAGGGCTGGTGCTGGGTGAGGGCAGCGCCAGCGTGACGCTGGATGTGCAGGCCAGCGCCCCGCTGCTTGTAAACGACGTGGCGCAGGGCACGGAAATCGTGATCTGCTACCGGCGCGGCACGATGATCCAGACCATGCGGGGTGAGCGTGACGTGGCGGATTTGCGCATTGGCGATGCGCTGCCCACGCGCTTTGGCGGGGTAAGGCGGATCAAATGGATCGGCTGGCAGCGTTTTGGGCCCAAGGACCTGCACGGCAACCGGGACCGCATCCCCGTCTGTATCCAACCCGGCGCGCTGGGGCAGGGGCTGCCGCACCGCGCCTTGTTCGTCTCGCCCGGCCATTCGATGTTGCTGGGCGGCGTGCTGGTGCTGGCCCGATCATTGGTGAACGGGGTGAACATCACGCAAGGCTATGACGGGGAGGAGGTCGAGTATTTCCTGCCGGAGTTCGAGACGCATGATTGCCTGCTGGCCGAGGGTGCCTGGAGCGAGAGTTTTGCCGATGGCCCTGGCCTGCGCCGCCATTTTCAAAACCGTGCCGAGTTCGATGCGCTTTTCAAGACCTACCGGGAGCCGTCGGAGATTCTACTCTGTGCGCCCCGTCCGTTGCAGGGTATGGCGCTGGAACGGGCGCTGCGGCCGGTGATCGGCGGTTTGGGGCAGCCGGAGGGCACGTTGCGAGGCTGCATCGATATCGCGGATGGCAGGCTTGCCGAAGGCTGGGCGCAGGACATTGCGTGGCCGTTTCTGCCGCAGGCACTGGAATTTTTCGGGGACGGGCAAAAACTGGGTGAGGCGCTGGCCTGCCATTTCCGGGAGGATCTGGCGCGGGAGGGCATCGGCGCGGGCAGGGCTGCGTTCAGCTTCATCGCGCCCCGCCGGTTCAACCCCGCGCGGCTTACCATCCGCCGTGCGGGTGATGGCGCGGAGACCCGCTCCGCGCTCGGTTCTCAGCCTTCCACGTCAGCCTCGGGGCGATCTATGCCCAGGGTCTTTTCTGTGTGCCACACGCCATCGGCGGTTTGATAATGGATTAAGCCCGACTCGCCCGGCACGCGCTGTTCATGCGCGGCGCGGCGTGCGGCCTTCAGCGCGGCGTCGTGGGTACGAAAGGTTTCGGAGAAGCTGCCGTTCAACGTATAGGCGAACCCGCCGTCATGCGGAACGACCTTGTAATGCGCGGTGCTCATCTCGTCCTCCTTCGGTGTTTTACGTATTATATGGTCATCAGAGCAGCCTTGCCATGGTCACGCCATCTACATAGGCGCCGTTGCGAAACACATCCGCGCGCAGCCGCCCCTCCATCTCGAAGCCGAAGGATTCGTAAAGCCGGATGGCGTGATGGTTATCCGCCAGCGCGGCGAGGGAGACGCGACTCAACCCCAGCCAATTGTCCGCGGTTTCCAACATCGCCGCCAACAAGGCGCGGCCAATGCCCTGGCCGTGCCATTCATCATGCACGATCAGCGCGGAGAGATAGGCCGAATGCAGCCGCCGCCCCTTGCCAGGCTTCAGCACGGCCACGCCGACCAGCTTGTCCTGTGCCACGGCAGCAATGGTCTGGATGCCCGTTTCGGTTCGGTGAGGTGCTTCCGGCTTTCCTCGGTGAGGAAAGGTGTTTCCAGCGTGCCATGCCGCACGCCGGGCAGGTTCATCATCGCGGTCAAGGCCGGGGCGTCCTCCGGCTCAATGGCGCGCAGCGTGAAGGGCTGGCGCGGGGCGGGTGACGGGCGCGGCGGCGGGGCAGAGTCGTCCACGGCCAGGCCGGGGCGCAGCCGCGCCATCAAATGGCAATCCGCCAGAACGCCATCCTGCATCGCGTAGTGGCGCAGTCTCGCCTCACTCGCAAAGCCCATAGCCTCGTAAAGCGGGATGGCCGCGACATTATTGGCGAACACGTCCAGTTCCAGCCGGTGCAGGTTCAGCCAGTTATCCGCGAGGTCCAGCAGCGCATTCAGCAACGCCCGCCCCACGCCCCGGCGCCGCGCTTCCTCCGCCACCATAAGCCCCAATGATCCCACATGGGCACGGCGCGCGGCCTCGCGACGGGTGAGGCTGGCCTCGCCCAGCACCGCGCCGTCTGGCCCGCAGGCCACCAGTGACGTGCGCGGGCCGCCGCTTTTGAAAAACTGCATGGTGCCGCCCAGGCTTACAAAGGGCAGGCCAAGCGTGAAGCGCCGCACGCTGGCCTGGTTATAGATACGGTTGATCGCCGGCATGTCGGCCTCCGCCGTGGCCCGGATAGTGATCATTGGGCGGCTTTCTCCGCCTGAACCTGCGCTTTGCCGCCCTCAATCACCACCGGACGGAATCCGCGCGGCGGGGGCGGGGCAGGGCGGCGGCGGGTGCTGAAATGTGCGGCGGCGGAGGCGGCAAAGCCAAGCCCGGCGGCGGCACAGAAACCCAGCAGCGGCAACAAGGCCAAGGCGGACATGGGAAGGCTCCTCTTTGCTTCGAGAGAGGCGGAGCTGTGTTTCCCAAAACAAACCCCGCCGGAAGGATCGGGCGGGGTGGTGAAAGGTCAGGCTGGTATGTTCCTGCTTATCCTCTCCGCGCCCCCGCGCGCAGCCACACATGGCCAATAATCATGGCAAAGGTGCTGCAAAGTTGGGCTCGGTAGGATTTCATGGTGCGACAACGCTAACGAGGAAATCATGTTTTGCCAAGCTCATATTCGCGCATTGCTCTTGTTTTGCTAGCGGATACGCTTTTCTCTTGATAACTGCGCATAAAGGAGTGGCAATGAGCATAAAGCGGGACAGGAAACGTATTCTCGTGGTGGGTGCCTCGCGCGGCCTGGGGCTGGGGCTGACCAAGGAGTTCCTGCGCCGCGACTACCATGTGACCGCCACGGTGCGGACCGCCATCGCCGGTGCCGGGCTGGAGGATTATTACGAACAGCTGACGCTGGACACGCTCGATATCAACAGCCCCAATCTGACAGAGGCTTTCCTGGCGCGGATGAAAAGCCAGATATTCGATCTGGTTGTGCTCAATGCCGGGATTTATGGCCCCCGCGAGAAATCCCTGAGCGAGATTACGCCCGAGGATATTGCCCACGTGATCATGACCAACGCCATTAACCCTGTGCGGCTGGCGGAACGGCTGGCGCTGCTGCTGCGGCCAGAGACCGGGGTGCTGGCCTTCATGTCCTCTGTGCTGGGAAGTCTGGAATTGAACGTCAGCGATACGGGGGAACTCTATTGCGCGAGCAAGGCCATGCTGAACCGGCTCACCCGCTCTTTCGCCGCCGCGCATGATTATCTTACCATCGTGAATCTGCACCCCGGCTGGGTACGCACGGATCTGGGCGGGCCCGACGCGCCGCTGGATGTGGAAACCAGCGCGCGCGGCATGGCCGACGTGCTTGAGGCCCGGGCCGGCGCCGGCGGGCATGAATTTCTGGATTACCGGGGCAAGATTGTTCCCTGGTAGGCGGGCTGGTTGGTTTCGGCGCGAAACCTTGCTAGATCGCCGCGATGGACCAGGCCCTGCACCAGAGCGAAACCGCGACAGGCATTCCGCCGCGCCGCACCTTCGCGATCATTTCCCACCCGGACGCCGGTAAAACGACGCTGACCGAGAAGCTGCTGCTGTTCGGCGGCGCCATCCGCGAGGCGGGCATGGTGAAGGCCCGCCAGGACCGGCGCAACACCCGCTCGGACTGGATGAAGATCGAGCGCCAGCGCGGCATTTCCGTCACTTCCTCGGTGATGACCTTCGAGTTCGGCGGTGCGGTGTTCAATTTGTTGGACACGCCAGGCCACGAGGACTTCTCCGAAGACACTTACCGCACGCTCACTGCCGTGGACTCGGCGGTGATGGTGATCGACGCTGCCAAGGGCATCGAGCTGCAGACCAAGAAGCTGTTCGAGGTTTGCCGCCTGCGCAATATTCCCATCACCACCTTCATCAACAAGATCGACCGCGAGAGCCAGAATCCGTTCGCCCTGCTGGACGAGATTGCCGACACGCTGGCGCTGGATATCTGCCCGATGGTCTGGCCTATCGGCTCGGGCGGGCTGTTCCGTGGCTGCTATAATATGGGCA
>JAGWOU010000369.1 GCA_028870815.1 Rhodospirillales bacterium
ATGCAGCTCATAACGCAAATCCACTGGAATTTTCTCAGGCCGTTGCGTATCCACAATGCCGCTATCCTGCGCGTAAACGATATCCTGGCGTCTGCGCACATCCTCATCGCTCGGCTGTATCTCGAAATTCGTGCCGCAACAAATCCGTACGATGCTGGTCACGGGATCCACCTGTTGCGCGGTGAAATAGGTGCAGAACCTGTCGGCCGGGTTGCCAAGATGCTGCTGTGCCGGGTCCATAATCTCCAGGCGCTTTTGCAGATAGGAAACCAGTGGCCGCATGATCTTGTAGGAGTAGAACGCGATCACCGGAATATTCCGTGGGTCGCCGTAAGGCTGCGTTACCCGCACCTCGCTGGAGCGCAAACCGTTCTCATCCTCATGAACCTCATATGGCGGAATCTCATCCGGTTCCTCACCAATGCCGTTCACACCCGGATGCACAAAGGAGAAATGTGTGGGATCAACAAAATTATCCAGCGCCCGGTAGCCGGATCGAAACTTATACGGCCCGCAATGGGTCAGCTTATAGGCTGGGTCGTCCCATTCCGCGAATACCGGAATCCCTTGCGCCGGCGTTCCTATGCAGGCCCAGATGAACCCATATTTATCCTGCGCATGATGCACGATGGCATGGGCCTTCTTCATCGGCTTTTCAGACGGCGCCGCGGGCATCAACACGCAACTGCCTGTGCCATCGTAACGCCAGCCATGATACGGGCAAACCACTTTGTTGTTCTGAACCCAACCCTTGGAGAGTCGCGCCCCCCGGTGCACGCAGAGATCTTCCCAAACATGCACCTCGCCCGCCTCGTCGCGCCAGGCGATCAAATCGCGCTCCAGTAAGGTAACAGGCATCATCTTGCCATTTGCAAGCTCACTGGAATAGCCCACCACATGCCAGTCGTTCAAAAGCGCCTGGTCCTGGCAGCCTTCCGCGCCACTCAAACCAGCTGCTTGCGTTGCGTAGCTCATTTAAAATCCTTCTCTCAGAATCACGCGCCGGGCCTTCAAAACGGAAATTGCCTCTGGCCCATCTGGATGGTTATCCATTTAAGCTCCGTCATTTCCTCCATTGAATAGCGTCCGCCTTCGCGTCCAAACCCGCTATTCTTCACCCCGCCAAACGGCACATGCGGCTCGTCGGAAATCGTGCAGTCATTCACGTGGATCATGCCGGATTCAAGTCGTAACGAGAGATCCATGGCCTTTTGCAAATCATTGGTAATCAGCGCGGCGGAAAGCCCATAGCTCGTATCATTGGCGATATGCAGCGCCTCCTCCGAATCCTCCGCGCGCAAAACGGAAACCACCGGGCCGAATGTCTCCTCATGATAAATCTTCATCTCAGGCGTCACCCCACGCAGCACGGTCGGCTTGTAATATTGCCCCTCGGCGCGTCCGCCGGTCAGCATCGTGGCACCCTTCTCCCGCGCATCCTGAATATGCGCATCCACAAAATCCATCTGCCTGGCGCGGATCAACGGGCCAATCACCGTCTCCGGATCCTTCGGGTCGCCCATTTTTATCGTCTTCGCCTTGGCGGTAAAGCGTTCGCAAAATTCCTCGAATACCGGCGCTTCCACGATAATCTTGGAATTTGCCATGCACACCTGGCCCTGATGCAAAAAAATTCCAAACGCGGCGGCATCAACCGCATAATCCAAATCGGCATCTTTCAGCACAATCAACGGGCTCTTGCCGCCCATCTCCAGCGTGAACCGCTTCAAATGCCGTGCCGCCTCAACCGCCAGATGCCGCCCCGTCCTGGTCGAGCCGGTAAAGCTGATCGCCCGCACACGTGGGTCCGCCAGCAGCGCATCGCCAATCTCTTTCGCGGGGCCAGGAATCACATTCAGCACGCCAGGCGGCAGGCCAGCCTCCTGGAACAAATCCGCGATGATCGCGCCGGAAACCGGCGTCTCCTCAGACGGCTTGAGAATAAAGCTGTTACCCGCCGCCAGCGCGAAGGCGATCTTCTTCATCGACAGCAAAAAAGGCGAATTGAACGGCGCGATACCCGCAATAACCCCAAGCGGCCGGCGCACGGAAAGCGAAATCTGCCCCGGCTGGCTTACCGGCATTGTTTCGCCCACAACATGCCGCACATCCCCCGCGGCACTGCGCAGCAGATCCGTCACGTAATCAATCTCCCAGTTGGCCTTGCTATAGACCGAACCGCATTCCTCGATTAGCGCGTCGCGAATCTCCCCCTTGCGCGCCTGGATCACATCGTGAAGCTTCAGCAACAGCCCCTCGCGTTCCGCCACCAGGCTGGCGCCCCAACTCTGTGCCGCCTTATGCGCGGCGCTTATCGCGCGCTCCACCTCCTCTGCTCCGGCTTGCTGAACCCGAGCAAACAACTCGCCCGTCGCCGGATTAAAATCATCCGCGACACTGTTGCGCTGCGATCTTACCCACTCCCCATCGATGAATAATTTATAGGTCGGCACATCGTCGATCATTTCACTGGCGGCGGGATGCACATCAATCT
>JAGWOU010000370.1 GCA_028870815.1 Rhodospirillales bacterium
TTATCCGCAACAGCGCAGAGAATGAACGGGTAATGCCGCCCGGCCTTGTCCATGCTCGGCAGCCACACCCCAAGCACAGCCCTGTTCCCGCAGGCACCGGGCGGCAGCAGGAAATGCCAGATCGGGGCGGTTATCCAAGCCTGCTCCCAATCGCTTCCAAGCGCGGCACGGGAAGCGGTAAGGCAGTCCCGGCACCAGAGATCCAGCGGCGCCACCAAATCCTCCGGCAAGCCGGCGCGCAGAAAATCCCCGCGCGCGGGCAGCTTACCAAAAAAGCCGGTCAGAGCGGGCTGGAAAGTGCTCATCCCTGTAGGCTGGGGCAGCGGAAATCCGCCAGCATGCCGGGTGCGAAGGGGTTGAGCACCGAATTCGCACCGATGCTGTAGCTCACACTATGCCCACCGAAATTGAAGGTGAGCGTGTACTGGTCGGACGATCCGGCCTCCGACAGCGTACCCTGCGAAAACAGATGGAACAGCGCCCAAGGGCCTGAAGCGTCGATCTCCGCCGGGTTGCCGCCAGTGGTGGGAGTAACGATGAGCCGTGCTGTCTGCATGCCATCCGCGCCGGGCCAGGAGATCATCGTCGGCACTTGCGGCCCATGCGCGTAGGAGACGTTCACCGCACCCAACTCCAGTACCGCCTGCGCCGCGCCCGCATCGAGCGCGGTGGGGGTGAGGCTGAACTGCACGCTGGGCGTGGGGCCCGCCGCGAAGAACAGCTGTTTGATCGTCTCCGCCCGTTGGAACTCAGCCAGGGCACCCTGGCTGATCGGCGGGGTGACGCCGTTTACCGCCTGCACCCGCCAGGTGGAGCCTGACATGTCCACATAAGGCTGCACCTGCTGGGTGAAGAAGCTGTCCAACAACCCGTTGGGGGCGAACAGATGCGCGAAATCTCCCAGCGGAATATCGGTGCTGGAAGCGGGCACGAACGGATAGCGCCCGGCCACAGCCTGCTGGCAGAGCTGGCCGGGGCCGGAAGCGCCATTGAACGCCGCCGCCGCCGCCTTGGCCGCACTGCCGCCACGCAGGCCGTTGGCGTTCACCACCAGCGCCTGCACCCAGCGGGCAACGGGCTGCGGGTCCGTCGCGGCTTCGCCTTGCAGCAGGGAGGCCGGGTCACCACCCACCGCCGGTGCCGCCGGCATACCGCCCGGTGCGGCAGAAGCCAGCGTTGCCAATTGCTGTTGCAGGCTGTTGATGAGGTTCAACGTCAGGCTCATCGGCGAACCCGCGCCGCCGCCGACATAATTGATCAGCGGTGCATAGTAATTATCCACTTCCGAGCCCAAAGGCGCCGCTCCGCTCGCGGCGTTGGCGGGGCCCATCAGCCCTTGCAAGGCCGCGGCCTCGGCGCTCACTGCAGCCGCGCCTGGAATTTTCGTCGTCGCGGGGGCCTTGGGCGGCACCGCGCCCTTGGAAAGCTGAAGCTGCGTGGTGATGCTGGCGAGCAGCCGCTGCATGGGCGATTGTGGCGAGCCGAGGATATAGAGATTCTGCACAGCCTGGCCGATATTCGTGGCGGGCTTGAGGTTCAGATCGCCCAGCATCGCGTTCCACTGCGCCTCGTAATCGGCCTCGTAGAGCTGGATGACGTTCTGTTCCAGATTTTGCATGTCCGGGCTGTTGGGATCCACTTGTTGGCCCGGCCCGAGCACCCAACTCTCATCCGCCACATCCTTGGCCGCATGGGTAAGAGCAGGCAACAGCACGAGCTGGAAGCCCTTAACGGTGTAGAAGCCCGGCACGCCCTCGGTGAGCGGCTTGCCGGAAGCGCGGGAGAATAACGGCACGCCGGCGGCGCCCATCGCCTTCGCCGGGTCCCAGGCAGGGATGGCGGCAGCCTGTTGGGAGTCACGGATGCGGGAATAAACCCGCTCAGCCACCGAGACACGGCTGAAGGTAGCGCGGGCGGCTTCCACCAGCGCGCCATCCAGCGGCACTTGCGGCAGCGGCGCGTTCAGCATGGCCACCAGATGCTGCATCAGGTCGTCGCGCACCGGCTGGTTGACGATGCCGGGATAAAGCCGCTGCCAGTCCAGATTCATCCAGGCTTCGACAAGGGTTTTATCCATCGGCCCCTGCCCGCCGAGCATCAGGTAAACGCGCGTGGCCTGGTAGAGATATTCCGGCTTGTCGAACCCGCCGCGCATCTCCGCCTCAAGCTGCAAAATCAGCCGGGGCAAAAAGATGTTGTCCAGCGCGTTGACGTAGAGCGTGTTGGCGCCGGAGCTAAGCTTCGGTCCCTGGTTCAACCCCAGACCCATCGCGCCGTAATTCGCGTTGCCGCCTGGGCCAAAGGGCATGTCCCGCGCCGCATCCAGCATGGCCACGAGATGCTGCATCAGATCATCGCGCACCGGCTGCGCCGAGAGTCCAGGGTAAAGCCTCTGCCAGTCCAGATTCATCCAGGCTTCGACAAGGGGTTTATCCATCGGCCCCTGGCCGCCAAGCATCAGATAGACGCGCGTGGCCTGATAGAGGAATT
>JAGWOU010000371.1 GCA_028870815.1 Rhodospirillales bacterium
TCTATGACGAGATGCAGGATAATAATGGCAACTATACTAACCTTTATTCCGCCTCGAGGGAGGCTATTTTTGGTATCACCTATGATCTTAAGCCGGTAAAATTATATGGCGGCTACGAAATTCTGAACGCCCCTGATGGTTCGAAAGCCAAGGGCGGCACACCGATCGTCAATCCCGGAGCGAGCTACAATCCATATCCTGCGGTCTACGCGACTCACGCTTATATGAGTTGGTTAGGCGCGGTCTGGACCGTAAGCCCCAAGGTTACCCTGCGTGGTGCTTGGTTCCATGCCGGCATTAACGATAGTGGTGGAAATGCCAGCCTTTTTACAGCAGGCATGGAATATTATCTCTCGCCCAACCTATTCCTATACGCCACGGGCGGTGAAGTCGTGAACAGCGGCAAGGCGAATTTTTCGGCCGACATCTATTCTCCGCCCCCCGCACCCGGAAGGAATCAGTTCACGGGATATTTTGGCGCTTCAATAAGCTTTTAACCTTCCAACAAAGGCTAATCTGCTCGGCCGAGAAACCATTGAGGCAGCTTCTAATATTTCGTAAAGTCGGTGGCGAGAGTACCCTTGGATAGATGCTTGATTAGCCCAATCGTCGCGCGGCTTTTTGTCAATCAGATAAAACGACATCATCTTTTTGATATCGGTTTTGCAAAAAAATCGATTTGACATACCGACACTGAGGCCTAGGCAGATTGCAGCGGCATTAAGCAAGAGCTGGAGCATACCAAGGCCCGCCTAAAAATCGCCGGCACGGAGAGGAGAATGAGCATATCAACCAGCCTTGCGGTAAAGCGCACGACATCATCTCCTCTCGAGGCAGCATGAGCCACAACCTTGTGCTGGCCGACTGGGGTACCAGTAATCTGCGTCTATGGGTTCTGAACGAGACTGGGCAAGTCTGCGCTCGTACCACCAGCACAGATGGCGCTGACACGCTTTCGAGCAGTGCTTATGCGCCATTGCTTCGTGCCAGACTGGAGACACTTGGCATTGCCCCTACAACACCTGTACCGGTCGTAGTGTGCGGCATGGCGGGAGCTCGGCGGGGCTGGTGTGAGGCCGATTACGTAGCAGTGCCGGCGCCGCCACTCGCCTGCCTGAACCAAGCTGTGTCCATCTTTGAGGCGGGGCTGGATGTTCGTATTCTGCCCGGCTTGGCGCAGAATACTGCCGATGAACCTGACGTGATGCGGGGTGAGGAGACGCAACTTCTCGGTTTTCATAAGGCGGATCCTAACTTTTCCGGAATTGTTTGCCTGCCCGGCACGCACAATAAATGGGTGCGCGTGACACAGGGGCAGGTGATGGCATTTCATACCGCGATGACCGGTGAGATATTCGCGCTTCTGTCCCGGCACTCGGTACTGCGCCATGTTATCAACGGTGAGACGCATTTCGCCCCGGGCGAGCCAGGCTTCACGGCTGGGCTCGCAGAGGTATTTGCCAAACCCTCGCAATGGCCGCTTGCGCTGTTTTCCATCCGCGCCGCTGGGTTGTTGCATGGGCAAACCGGCAAGGGCGCAGCAGCTCGTCTCTCTGGGCTGCTGGTCGGCGTGGAAGTGGCCGCGGCTTTATCCAGCATGCCTGGGACGTGCGAAGTGGCATTGCTCGCCTCCGGGGCATTGTCGCCGCTTTACGCCCAAGCTGTGGCACAAGCAGGATGGCAATGCCGCCTGTTTGATGCCGACTCTCTGACCCTGGCAGGATTGCAGCACGCGGCTCGCCAACTTTTCCCCGCATTCTTTAAAGGCTAATGCATGCAGAGTGCCGCCTCTTCCGTTCAATTTCCTGCGCTCAAGCGCGGACTTGTCGCAATTTTGCGCGGCATAACGCCAGAAGATGCCGAAGCGGTGGGCGCGGGCCTGGCCGAAGCGGGATTCGAGGCCATTGAAGTGCCACTGAACTCGCCCCATCCGCTTCGTTCTGTCGAACTACTAGCCCGGCGTTTTGGCGACTCGCTGCTGATCGGCGCCGGCACGGTACTTAGCGCTGCTTCCGTCAAGGATGTCGCCTCTGCCGGCGGCGGGCTGATCGTGGCGCCGAATGTGGAAGAGGTTGTTCTGGCCACCGCCGCCTCGCAAGGGCTGATAAGCATGCCCGGCGTGTTTACCGCCACAGAGGCTTTAAACGCACTCCGCTGGGGCGCATCCGCACTGAAGTTCTTTCCCGCCAGTGCATTGGGGGCGGGGGGGATCAGCGCCATCCGCGCCATTCTGCCATCCGGTGCCATGCTCGGTGCCGTGGGCGGGGTGGCAGAGGCGGATTTTCCCACCTATTGGCGCGCCGGGGTACGGGTTTTCGGCCTAGGTTCCAGCCTGTATCAACCGGGAGATAAGGCTACCAGTGTCCTGGCTCGCGCACAATCGGTCATAGCCGCCTATGACGCATTATCGTTCAAAGCATCATAATCAGCATGTACGAGGCATGGGATGTATGATAACAAAATAAATATAATAAACCA
>JAGWOU010000372.1 GCA_028870815.1 Rhodospirillales bacterium
TAGAGCGCGGGGTTGACCGTGTACTCGATCTTGGCCCCGGCACTGCCCTGCAACGCGGCGCAACGGCCTATCTCCAGGGGCTGCCCTGCTACGCGGCGGAAAGTTTCCAATCCGCCGCCGGATTACGCGAATGGCTCCGCGCCGGGTGAATCAGGTCTCAGGCCGTGACCAGCTTTATCTCGTTGCGGATGATGCCGATGTGGTTGATCTCGGTTTCGAGTATATCACCGGGCTTTAAAAATTCCGGCGGATGGCGCGCCGCGCCGATGCCTGATGGCGTTCCCGTCGCGATAATGTCGCCGGGCTCCAGCGTCATGCCGAGGGAAAGTTCCGAGATAATTCGCGGGATTTTGAAATACATCTGGCGGGTGTTGATGTGCTGCTTCACCACGCCGTTCACGCGTGTCGTCAGTTCCAGGTTGTTGTAGTCGATGTCATCCGCCGCGACGATCCATGGGCCGATCGGCCCGTGGCCGTCCAGGCTCTTGCCTTTGAACCACTGCCCGCCATGGTCCAGCTGGATATCGCGCGCCGTGGTGTCGTTTATAACCGAGTACCCAAAAACGTAATTCATCGCGTCCGCTTCTGTGATGTTGCGGCCACGCTTGCCGATAATCACAGCAAGTTCACCCTCCCAGTCGATCTTGATCGAGACCGCCGGGTTGAATGGGATCGGGTCGAACGGCCCGTTCACGGTGTGCGTGTCCTTGGTGAAAAACACCGGATGCTTGGGGAGCTTCGCCTTGCTGGCATGGGCGGAAAGGCTCTCATCGAAATGCTCAAGATAATTCCAGCCCACCGCGTAGGTGTTGCGCACCGGCACCGGAATGGGCGCCATCAACTGCACGTCTTCAAGAGTCACACCATCACCGGCGGCGGCGCAACGCCGGGCCTGGGCAACCGCCCCCGGCCCGGCGGCGATAAGGGAAACCATATCCGACGGGTTAAAGCCGAGTTCAATGCCAGCCTTGCTAGCGGCCTGGCCCAGGTCAACCAGCGTGCCATGACCAGTTACCGCGCCCACACGCGGCGTGCCGGCGGTGCCGGACCGGTAGGTAACCAGCCGTAGCGCATCGCCCCCTGGGCCGGTTAACGGCGGCACCGAGATGGCCGGCGCGGCGGCGCGGCTGGAGCCCGCCAGCAGCGAGCCGACCGCAACCCCCGTACCCAATCTCAGGAATGACCTGCGTGCGTTATCCATGAATTATCCCTTACACCTATTTCCTTGAACCAACTTGCCGGCACCGCCTGACAGCTTGCGGGCAGCACCATTTTACGACAACTATCCTTACCATAATGCGCATGGGGCCCATCGACAATAATGGGGTTAACCTGCCGCGCCGCATAACCTGGCGCCTGAATATAGCCCGGCCAGCCTTGTCTCAAAATGCTCCAGGAACATATTATCGCAAACGATTGTGAGCCCTTGCATGCCGCCGATGATCTCTGTCTCCGCTCTGCGTAAAACCTACAAATCCGGTTTAGTTGCCCTTGATGGTATCGATCTGGAGATCGAGAAACAGGAAATTTTCGCGCTGCTCGGCCCAAACGGCGCGGGCAAAACGAGCCTGATCAGCATCATTTGCGGCACTGTGGGCATCGGCTCGGGAACCGTGCGGGTTGGAGGCCATGACATCACCCAGGATTACCGGGCCGCGCGCGCGATGATCGGGCTGGTGCCACAGGAAATCTCGCTCGACATTTTCGCCACTGTCTGGAACACGGTGGCTTTCAGCCGCGGCGTGTTCGGGCGCCGCCCAGACCCGGCCTATATTGAGCGCCTGCTGCGCGATCTTTCCTTGTGGGATAAGCGCGACCGCCGGGTGATTGAACTCTCCGGCGGCATGAAGCGCCGCGTGATGATTGCCAAAGCCCTCAGCCATGAACCGGAAATTCTGTTTCTTGACGAACCAACCGCCGGCGTGGATGTGAGCCTCCGTCGGGACATGTGGGCGCTCGTGCGCAGCCTGCGGGATAAGGGCGTGACCATCATTCTCACGACCCATTATATCGAAGAAGCTGAAGAAATGTCCGACCGGGTAGGGGTAATCGCCAACGGGCGGATATTGCTTGTGGAACAAACCGCCGCGTTGATGCGCAAATTCGGAAGGCGAAAACTCACTCTCACGCTACAGCATCCGCTTGCATATATCCCGACCGATCTCTCTCCCTGGGAACTGGAATTGGAACAACAAGGCCAGGTGCTGGCCTATGCGTTCGATGCGAATGCGGAAGATAATGGCATCCCCGCCTTGCTACGCCGTATGGCCGAGCTTGGCATCGATTTCCGGGATCTGGATACGAGCCGCAATTCGCTTGAAGATATCTTCGTAAGCCTGGTGGAGCAGACGGCATGAACGCGGCAAAGTTAAACCACCACGCCATATGGACAATCTATCTTGCCGAAATGTCGCGCATGCGCCGCACTTTTTGGCAAAGCATCGCCACCCCGGTCATCACCACGGTGCTGTATTTC
>JAGWOU010000373.1 GCA_028870815.1 Rhodospirillales bacterium
GTCTCGCTCGCGCGTAACCGGGATTTGCGCGCCGACATGTTCTTCGCCGCGCTCCGCCGCCAATTTTTCCTGCCGGTGCCTTTCCCGGTAACTTGCGCGCTGCGCCTCGTCGCGTTCACCATGGCAGGCGTGGCAGCTCACGCCCTCTTCAAACAGCGGCGAGGCGCGTCCGTCCTCGCTCACCGGGCGGCGGCACGCATAACACAGGCTGTGCTTGCCCACGGCCAGGCCGTGCTCCACGGTCACGCGCTGGTCGAACACGAAGCATTCGCCCGTCCACAGGCTGTTCTCAGGCGAAACTTCTTCCAGATATTTTAGAATGCCGCCTTCCAGGTGATAAACCTCCTCAACGCCTTCGCTGCGCAGAAAGGCGGTTGATTTCTCGCAGCGTATGCCGCCGGTGCAGAACATCGCCACTTTCGGCGGCTTGCCTTCGCCCAGCAGCTTGTTCCGCTCGGCGCGAAACCAATGAGGAAAATCCCGGAACTGCCGCGTGCGCGGGTTGATCGCGCCGGCGAAGCTGCCCACCTCCACCTCGTAATCATTGCGCGTGTCGATCAGAACCGTTCCTGGCTCGCGCAGAAGTGCATTCCAGTCCTGCGGCGAAACATAATGGCCGGCTCCGGTTAGCGGGTCGATGTTTGGTTGGCCCATGGTGACGATCTCGCGTTTTATCCGCACCTTCAGCCGGTGAAACGGCAGCGCGGGGGCGCGGGAGAATTTGGCCGTCATCTCCGCGCAGCCTGGCAGCATTTTAATATGGGTAAGCGCGTGGCCCACCGCCTCATCTGTCCCGGCGATGGTCCCGTTAACCCCCTCCGGCGCCAGAATCACCGTGCCTTTTACCCCATGCAGCTGGCATACACGCACCAACCCCGCCTGAACGGCGGCGCAGTCCTGCATGGGCGCGAATTTATAGAAGGCCGCCACGCAAATGGGCAGGTTGGCGGCCTTGTCCTCACCGGTCATGGGTATGTCCACACTCTAAACAGGCCGCCGCGCTATTGGCTGAATGCGTTTCCAACCTGGTGCGCCGCATGCACAATGGCGTCGCCGGTTGCGTTGGCGCCGTCGCTGAAGCCCTTGCCGACATCGTTGAAGCCGCTGCCCAAATGGCTTTGGCCAAAATTATTGCCGGCGGCGTTGAAGTCGCCCTGGGCGCGGCGGCCATTGGGATTGCAGGCGGCAAGCGCCAGCGGCAGAACAAGCAGGCACAGGCGGGATGGTCTCATCAAACGGTTCCTTATCGCGCCATATGGTGGCCTGTCCGGCGGCAAAATTCAATCTTCCCCGCTGGCCCCGTGTTGCCGTAGCGGGGCGCGCGGGCCAAAATACCAGTCACACGGGCAGGGTGCCAAACGGCGCCGCCCCGGCGATATGAGGCTTAGAAGGAGGCTCCGCATGACCATCCCGCGCATTTCGCTACCCAATGGCGTCTCGGTCCCGGCTCTTGGGCAGGGCACCTGGTACATGGGCGAGGACGCGGCCAGCGCTGCTGCCGAGGCCTCGGCGCTGCAGGCCGGCATCGACCTTGGCATGACGCTGATCGACACCGCAGAGATGTATGGCGATGGCGGCGCGGAAGAAGTCGTCGGCCAGGCCATCGCCGGGCGCCGGGATGGGGTGTTCCTGGTCAGCAAGGTTTACCCGCATAACGCCTCGGCCAAAGGCATTCCCTTGGCCTGTGCGCGCAGTCTCAAGCGGATGCGGACAGACCGGATCGATCTTTATCTGCTGCATTGGCGCGGCTCTCACCCCTTGGCGGAAACCGTCGAGGCGTTCGAGCGCTTGCGGGAGGCCGGGCATATCGGCGCCTGGGGCGTCTCGAATCTCGACACGGCGGATATGGAGGAACTCTTTAGGGTAAGGGCGGGCGGTGGCTGCGCCGTCAACCAGGTTCTATACAACCCCGAGGCGCGGGGCATAGAGTTCGACCTGTTGCCCTGGTGCCGGGAGGCTGGCGTGCCGGTCATGGCCTATTCGCCGCTCGGCCAGGCCGGGCGTTTGCTACGGTCGCCGGCGCTTGTGGAAATCGGCAAGCGGTATGGGGTGTCCCCGGCGCAGGTGGCCCTGGCCTGGAGCCTGCGTGACGGCACCACCATCGCCATTCCCAAGGCAAGCTCGCTTGCGCATGTCCGGCAGAATGCCGCGGCGGCGGCGATCCGGTTAACCGACGAGGACCTCGCCGCGATCGACGCGGCTTATCCCCCGCCGCGCCGCAAGCAGCATCTGGCCATGTTGTGATTCGTGGCGCCTGACCCAGACCTTGCTGCTGCTATTACCGCTGCTGAACCATCGGCGGTAACAGCAGGCTGGATGACAATCCTCTGGCGCGGTCTTTGCGGCAGATGCCCTCAATGCGGGCGCACAAAACTATTCTCCGGCTATCTGAAGGTGAGACATCGTTGCGAAGTCTGTGGCGCGCCTCTGGGAGAGATGCCGGCCGATGACACGCCGGTCTACGTCGCCATGGTC
>JAGWOU010000374.1 GCA_028870815.1 Rhodospirillales bacterium
CAAGAAGCAGCTTTGCTGTTACATTAGGTAAAATTAATGATTGACACATATAATGCTTTCAACGCTAGTGGTCGCTGCATATAAAATCCATTGAATTCAAGGGTCTTTACCGTTATGTCCATGGACCCCGCAGGCGAGGAGGCTGAGACGACCACGCTGCGCCTGCTCATCCGCGCGGACCAGCTTGATGCCCTGTGCCGGAATATCTTAGTCGCCATTCCCGTCAATCTCGTCATCGCCGCCATTGCGCTCGTCGTATCGTTCCATTCCCAGCGAGGTCTCGAAGGCGCGGTCTGGTTCACCGCCGTCTGCCTCGTCAATGTCATCCGGATCGTACAGGCATGGCGGCCCACAGCCCAGCGATCGAAAAACTTCCGCCTCAGCCCGGCGGAGGTTGACCGTTCACTCAACCAGTTGTGCCTCACTGCGCTGCTTTCCGGCCTGGTCTGGGCGCTGGTGCCGGTGTTGTGCGACGGCTACACCTCGCCGCACACGTTGTTCTTCCTCACCACAGTCTGTGGCATCACAGCAGGCGCCATCACCCATGGCACACCCTACGCGCGGATGCCGGCCTGCTTCATTCTGCCGCCGCTGCTTTCCGTGTTCGGGTGTCTTCTCTATGCCGGCGGTTTCGACAGGATTTGCCTGGCCCTGACGGCATTGATCTATGCCGCCGCGCTGATCCGCTTCGCCTGGGAGAGCGAGGCGGCCTTCTGCGAAACGAGCCGCCTAAAAAACCAGGCCATCACCCTCGCCGGCTCGCTGGAGGAAGCTCATTCCCGGGCGGTTCTGGATGCCCAGCAGATGAGCCATCGTGCCACGCATGACGACCTGACTGGCCTGCTCAACCGCGCAGGCTTCATCCGCGAGATCAGCAGCCGGATCGGCGGCGGCGTGGCGCCTTTCTGCCTTATGCTGCTCGACCTCGACGGCTTCAGGTCCGTCAACGACACATTCGGTCATCATTCCGGAGACCGGGTGCTGATCGAAATCGCAAGGCGACTCTCGGAAACGCTGCGCGGTGCCTTCACCACCGCCCGGCTGGGCGCCGACGAATTCGCGATTTTCTATGATGCGACGAGCACGGATGCCACCCCCGCCGAGCTTGCCACGCGGCTCATCACCGCCATTGCCATGCCGCTGGCCACTTTCGATGCCGGCCGCCTAAGTGCCTGCATCGGCCTCTATACCGGAACTGCATGCAATGTGACGGAGCTTTTAACCCGCGCCGATGAGGCTCTGCTAACCGCAAAAAGCGCCGGACGCAGCCAGTTCCATATCTTCGATGAACGGCTGCGCGCCAGGCTGGAAATGCACCGCGACATTGAGCGCAACTTGCCGCGGGCGCTAACGGACGGCACGCCGGAAATCTGGTACCAGCCGGTGCTGGGCTATGACGGCCAAAAACTTGTGGGTCTTGAGGCGCTGTTGCGGTGGAACCACCCCGAACACGGCCCGATACCGCCACAGGAAATCATCTCGGTCGCCGCCCTCTCCGGGCTCGCGGAACCGTTGCTGCGCTATATTCTCTCGAATGTCTGCCTGATGATTCAGGAACTGCGCGCACATGGGGAAACCCGCACGCGGGTGGCACTTAACATTTCCCCGCGCGAAATCTCACGCCTCGCCATCGACGAAATCGTGTTTTCGGAACTGGCGCGCAGCGGCTGTCCCAACGCGATGCTCGAAATCGAGATCACCGAGGAAACGGCGCTGGATATACGCTCGGTGCAGGACAAGTTGCTGCGGCTTGCACGAGGCGGCGTACACATCGCCATTGACGATTTCGGCGTCGGCTATTCCACCCTGGCCACCCTGCG
Organism: Rhodospirillales bacterium; assembly: GCA_028870815.1. GTDB lineage: Bacteria > Pseudomonadota > Alphaproteobacteria > Acetobacterales > Acetobacteraceae > Acidocella. Next base: position 1,821 of record JAGWOU010000374.1, read on the forward strand.
CCAAAGCTACGTGAACAAGATCAAGATCGATCGCAGTTTCGTGAAGGATATTGCAAAATCCAATAGCAACCAGATTCTGGTTCAGTCCATTTTGAATCTCGGGCAGTCGCTCGGGCTGCAAGTTGTGGCGGAAGGCGTGGAAACCAAGGACGACGCGGCCTGCCTGCGGCGGCTTGGCTGCGGCCTTATGCAAGGCCATTATTTCCTGCCGCCGGTGCGGTTTGCGGAGATACTGGGCCAGTTCGCGCCGCGCCGCGAAACCAAAGCCTGAAGGGCATCGACACTCCCCCCCGCACCGGGCATGATACGCCCCAGATAGGGTGAAACGCGTGGACGAGCAGAGTCAGGCTGAAATCGACATTATCCGGCACAGCGGCCTATTCCTGGCAGACTGGTATCTTCACCAGTATCCGCAAGCGGCGGCTGAAGGCACGGACGGCATCGCCCATTTCTGCCGCGATGGCTGGCGCGAAGGCGCACTCCCCAATCCCTATTTTCATCCGCAATGGTATTTAACCCGCTACCCCGATGTGGCGGCGAACGGCGGCAACGCCCTGCTACATTTCATCACCGCCGGAGAGGCGGAGGGGCGGGACCCCTGCCCTTATTTCTTCACCGCCTGGTACCGCGAAACCTATAATCTGTCGGCT
>JAGWOU010000015.1 GCA_028870815.1 Rhodospirillales bacterium
TGGCTGGTCCTGGCGTCCGCTTTTTGGGCGTACATAGTTTTTTGTTTCTGTCCGGCATGGGTGCCGCTGCCCTGCATGCCCGCCACCAATTGCCCCGGCCAGTGCTGTGGCGGTTGCTGGGCGTTTGCGCTTTGCTGCTGGCCCTTACTCTGCCCTTCCAACACTGGGGTTTCGATTATCCGCCAACCCTTCTGGAACCGCTGGTCGGGGTGCTGATCGCCGGTTTGCTGATGGCGCTGGCTGGGCTGGAGCGCGCTGGAGCCCTGCGCCCACCCGGCTGGTCCGTCTGGCTGGGGGCAATGTCTTATCCGCTTTATCTCGTCCATGGCTGCGTGCTGTTCCTGCTGTCCTACCATGTGGGGATGCTGCACATGCCCTGTCCGCGGCCCCTGGTTACATTTTTCGGCACGCTCGGCTGCTCCCTGGTGTTGGCGCTGATCATCGCCACCATGGACCGCCCGTTCCAGCGCTTCGCCCGCCGGCTCATCTGACCCCTCGATTCCGGTGGATTCGCCGCTTGACGACGAGCCAAATAAGAACAAAATTAGAACACGAAGTCCGCGCAAAATTGCCATCCGATCAAGCGAACGCGCCGGAATCGGCGGAGACTCGCTGGCAAGCACCCATTGCGGGAAAAATTGTCGCGAACCATCGTTAGTAGTGATTGCACGGCGCGCTCACTATATGTTGTTATGATGACCGCTTTACGAAAAACAGGGGTCCGGCAAGAAGATGAACATGATGACAAAGCCTGAAGCTGTATTGCTGGACGCCGCTGTGCAGATGCCGGGCCGCTTCCAGGTAACGGTGGACCGTTCCCGCGACGCGCTGCTCACGGATTTCGGCCGCGCCACGCTGGATGACAGATATCTCCTGCCCGGCGAGAGCTATCAGGACCTTTTCGCCCGCGTCGCCTCTTATTATGGCGATGACCAGGCCCACGCCCAGCGCCTGTACGATTACATCTCCAAGATGTGGTTCATGCCCGCCACGCCGGTGCTTTCCAATGGCGGCACGAATCGCGGCCTGCCCATTTCCTGCTTCCTGAACGAGGCCACGGACTCCCTGGACGGCATTGTCGGGCTCTGGAACGAGAATGTGTGGCTGGCTTCCAAGGGCGGCGGCATCGGCTCCTATTGGGGCAATCTGCGCTCCATCGGCGAAAAAGTGGGCCAGAACGGCAAAACCTCCGGCATCATCCCCTTCATCCGCGTGATGGACAGCCTTACTTTGGCCATCTCCCAGGGCTCCCTGCGCCGTGGCTCAGCGGCGGTGTATCTGCCCATCTGGCATCCCGAGATCGAGGAATTCATCGACATGCGCCGCCCCACCGGCGGCGACCCCAACCGCAAGGCGCTCAACCTGCATCATGGCGTGCTGGTCTCGGACGATTTCATGCGCGCCGTGGAAGCCGACGAAATGTGGGGCCTGCGCTCGCCCAAGGATAACAGCGTGGTGCGCTCCGTTGCCGCCCGCTCGCTCTGGATCCGCATTCTCACCACGCGCATCGAGCAAGGCGAGCCGTACATCATCTATTCCGACCATGTGAACAATGCGCGGCCTGAGCAGCACAAGCTGGCCGGGCTGGAGGTGAAAACCTCCAATCTCTGCGCCGAAATCACCCTGCCCACCGGCATCGACCAATATGGCAAGCAGCGCACCGCCGTATGCTGCCTATCCTCGCTGAATCTCGAAACCTGGTTTGAATGGCACCAGGATGAACAATTCATCGAAGACGTGATGCGCTTCCTGGACAATGTACTGGAGGATTTTATCCAGAAGGCGCCAGATTCCATGGAACGCGCAAAATATGCGGCCTTCCGCGAGCGTTCCATCGGGCTCGGCGTGATGGGTTTTCATTCCTTCCTACAGGACAATTCCATCCCGTGGGAAAGCGTAATGGCGAAGGTGTGGAACACCCGCATGTTCAAACACATTCGCGCCGCCGCGGACAAAGCCTCCAAGACCCTCGCGGCCGAGCGCGGCGCCTGCCCGGATGCGAAGGATTACGGCATCGAAGAGCGTTTCAGCCATAAAATGGCGATCGCGCCTACCGCGTCCATCTCCATCATCGCGGGCAACGCCTCACCGGGTATCGAACCCATCAGCGCCAACGTATTCCTGCAAAAAACCCTTTCTGGCAGCTTCTCCGTGCGCAACCGCGCGTTGAAAAAAGTGCTGGCGGCGCATGGGCAGGATAACGAGGATATCTGGTCCTCCATCACCACCACCAAAGGCTCGGTCCAGCATCTGGACTTCCTGAGTCAGCATGAAAAAGACGTGTTCAAAACCGCGTTCGAACTGGACCAGCGTTGGATCATCGAACATGCGGCGGACCGCGCGCCCTTCATCTGCCAGAGCCAGTCGATCAACCTTTTCCTGCCGGCCAATGTGCATAAGCGCGACCTGCATCAGATTCATTACCAAGCGTGGAAGAAGGGCGTGAAGTCGCTTTATTACTGCCGTTCGCTCTCCATCCAGCGCGCGGACAATGTGTCTGAGAAAAAGGCGACGATTTCTTTGGATATGCCGGTTGCGAATGATGCCGCGGCGCCAGTTCCCCTGACCGCCAGCGGAAATTACGAGGAGTGCCTGGCCTGCCAGTAAGGCGGCCAAGACACTATTTTTGAAGGATCGGGGCCATGGCCCAGTCTCTAAAGGCGTTCATTATGAGTGGAAAGATTATCTCCGCCCCCGAAGCGGATAAGAAAATGGATTTGCTGACCGAAAACCCGGTCTACAAGCCATTCCGCTATCCTTGGGCCTATGAAGCGTGGTTGACGCAGCAGCGCGTGCACTGGCTACCGGAGGAAGTGCCGCTCGCTGATGACGTGAAGGACTGGCACAAGAACATCACAGATGCCGAGCGCAATCTGCTCAGCCAGATTTTCCGCTTTTTCACGCAGGCGGATGTCGAAGTTAATAACTGCTACATGAAGCAGTATTCCCAGGTGTTCAAACCAACCGAGGTGCTGATGATGCTCTCGGCTTTCTCGAACATCGAAACTGTGCATATCGCCGCTTACTCGCATCTGCTGGATACGGTAGGCATGCCGGAGGTTGAGTATCAGGCCTTCCTCAAATACAAAGAGATGAAGGATAAATACGATTACATGCACAGCTTCTCGATGGAGAACAAGCATGAGATCGCCAAGACTCTCGCCGCTTTCGGTGCCTTCACCGAGGGGCTTCAGCTTTTTGCCTCCTTCGCGATTCTGCTGAACTTTCCACGCTTCAACAAGATGAAAGGCATGGGCCAGATCATCACCTGGTCCGTCCGCGACGAATCACTGCATTGCGAGAGCATCACCAAGCTGTTCCGCACCTTCATTTCCGAAAACCCGGAAATCTGGACGGAGGAATTGCGCCGGGAAATCTACCTCACCTGTGCCACCATTGTGGACCATGAAGACGCGTTTATTGATCTCGCCTTCGAGCTTGGTGCGGTCGAGGGCCTAACAGCCGAGGAGGTAAAAACCTATATCCGCTATATTGCGGACAGGCGCCTGGGTGGGCTGGGGCTGAACGCGCTTTTCCATGTGGAAAAGAACCCATTGCCCTGGCTAGACGAGATGTTGAACGCTGTGGAGCACACGAATTTCTTTGAAAACCGCTCCACCGAGTACAGCAAAGCGGCAACCTCAGGCTCATGGGAGGATGCGTTCATCGAATTTGACCGGCAGGCGGAATAAGCCTGAGCATCTGATAAAAAGTACACAAAGAAACCACTTGAATGCGACAGTGCGACGCCTAACTCTCTTGCGTTTTTATTTTGTTACAGTTCCCTCTGGCGCATAGGGCAGATTTCTCCTAATGACTAAAAGGGCAATCAACCTTGGCAGATTGTTAAAAACTTCGCGGATGGCAATCGGAACGACAATGGGGCGCAAGAATTGAGACGTTCCGGCATGGCTAAACCATGTTTTTTCACCCCTGAGTTGTGCAACACTTTTGATACCGGACCAAAATAAATATGGCAGGTTTCACAGTTCCTGATGACGACCTCGACACTCCAGGCTCCCGGGGTCAGTCCGGCACGCCACGCTATAGCCGCCGCTTGTCTGACAAGATCCTGCTTGCCTTTCATCACGCCTGCGACCAAGGCGACTATGAGATCGCGGAACAATTGCTGCGCATTCTGGAATCCATGCTCACCCGCCGCACCGTTCCGCCGGATGCGAACCGCCGCAAGAGCATAGAAAGTCTCGTCGCCGCGCATGAGCGGCTATGGCATCTGCGCCACCCCGAAGACAGCTTAAGCTAAGCCCTTAGAGCCGGATCGGTTTAGCTCACATATTTTTGGTACACTTCGTGGCCAAGCACGTGGAACTCAAACCCGGACCATTGGTTGTTCTGGTCGTACCAAAGCGACATATGCAGTTTTCCGGTGAAATCGAAACGCTGCGCCAGGATGCTGCCACCTTCGGCGGTTGGCAGCTTGTTCCAGCCCGGTGAACTGACAATGGCTGGATAATGCCGTCCCGTTTCCACATTTAAAACCATCGCCTTCAAAAGAGAGCGGTTCCAATAGGTCATCGGCAGCATTTGCGGGCTGCCGATATATTGGTAATCCCCGGCCTTGGTGCTCTGTACCACGTAACCGCCGGGAATTTGGGCGGCCTGCACGGTAAGATGCGTGCCGTTATGGTTCACTTTGCTGTCCAGACGCGTGAATACGCCATTCTGCCAGTACTCAGACGCGTTGCCCTGATAGTGAAACACCGGAATTCCGGCCACGGTCACAACCATGTCGGCATTGGTATCTACCCGCAAGCCATTGCCAGACTGCGTGAAGGTCACACAATGTTCACCAACCGGCGTGCCATTGCGCAGAATTCTGAAGCGCATCGCGCCGCTTGGGGGCACCGGCAGCGCCGCCGCCGGCCCAGACGCGGCCAAAGCCCCCACACCCGCCAAAAACCCTCGCCGTTCAAGCTGAAGCTGCGTCTTCCGCATGCATCCCCTCGCATAACCTTCGCGCGTTAGATAGAGGCGACAGCAATCTCTTGCCATGGCACTATCGGGCTTATGCACCAGTTATTCTTACTTCGTCATGCCAAGGCCGAAGCGGAAGCAAAGGGACAAGCCGACCACGACCGCGCGCTGACCGATAACGGCCGCCGCGCGGCAGGAAAAATCGGCCAGGCCATGCGCAAGGCGGGGCTGGCGCCAGAGGTGGTGCTGGTTTCCACCGCTGCCCGCACGCAGCAAACCCTGGAAGAGCTTGAGAACGCGCCGGTATGGGACGAATGGCCGAATATCGACAACTTGCCGCAACTTTACATGGCCACGCCGCCGCAAATTCTAAGCGCCCTGCGCGGCCTGCCGGAGACCGTGCGCAGCGCCATCGTCATCGGCCATAATCCAGGTTTGCACGAGTTGGCGTTAACGCTGACCGGACCGGACCGGACCGATTCCGCGCTCGCGCGAATCGACGAAGGCTACCCCACCGCGGCACTTTGCGAGTTCCTGATCACCGGCACCTGGCGGCAGCTTGGCCCAGGCAGCGCCAGCCTCAAACGCTTTCTGTTGCCCAAGGATCTTTCCTGAACAAAACCCTGTTCACTGATGGTGGGTAAGCGCGTCGCCGGCACTTCGCGAGAGCCGCGCGGATAAAGGCGCGGACAGCACCGCGATCAAGCTCACCACCAAAAACGCCACCCGGTAGTCAACCAAGGCTGGGGAGGCCCGGCCGGACACCCAAGTGGCGATCTCCAGGCTCGCCGCCCCCGCCACGATTCCCATGGTCAGAGAAAGCTGCTGGATAGTCGAATACAGCGTGGTGGCGGCGGACATGCGCGGCCGGGCGATATCGCCATAAGCAATCGTGTTGAAGGCGGTGAACTGCAAGGAGCGGAAGAACCCGGCAACGAACAACACCGCGCACATCAACAGTGCCGGCCAACCGGGCGCGAATGTGGCGGTCATGGCCATGGTCGCCGCAGCCAGCGCACCGTTCCAAATCAGTACCGCGCGAAACCCGAAACGGTCCAGAAGCGGCGATGCCGCCACCTTCATGGCAATGGCGCCGGCCGCGGTGGCGAAGGTGATCATGCCACTCTGAAACGGCGACTTACCAAACCCCAACTGCAGCATCAGCGGCAGCAAAAACGGCAACGCGCCCACGGCGATTCGGAACAGGCTGCCCGCCGTCACTGAAATTCTGAATGTTTCCACCTTGAACAAGGCGAAATCCAGAATCGGGTTTTCCACCCGCCGCGCGTGCCGCCAATATGCCAGGCACGCCCCGGCGCCGCCGGCAAAGGCCAGCAGCGTCCAGAATACGGGAACCAGTCCGCGCCCCACCGTTTCCATTCCTGCCATCAGCATCGCCATGGCTAGGCCGGAAAACAACAGGCCCAGCGTGTCCAACTGGCCGCCGCGCCCTTCCTCCCGCACGTCGGGAATAAACAGAGAGACAGCGATGGCCCCGGCAATGCCGATGGGCACATTGATATCGAAAACCCAGCGCCAGGAGGCGATCGAGACGATAAAGCCGCCCAGCGGCGGCCCCAGCACCGGGCCCAGCAGCGCCGGCATGGTCAGCCAGGTCATGGCCGAAACCATTTGCGCCCGGCTCACCGAGCGCAGCAGCAACAACCGCCCTACCGGCAGCATCATCGCCCCGCCCAGGCCCTGCAACACCCGCGCCGCCACCAGCACCAGCAGATTAGGCGCGATGCCGCAAAAGACAGAGCCGATGGTGAAGATGATGATGGCGATTCGGAACACTTGCCGCGCCCCGAATCTGTCCGCCACCCAGCCGGATGCCGGAACAAATACCGAAAGCGCGATGAGATAGGACGTGACCGAGACGCTCATATAAAGCGGGTCGATGTGAAAACTCCGTGCCATCGCGGGCAGCGCGGTGGTCACCACAGTCGAGTCGAGGTTTTGCATGAACAGCGCCACCGCGACGATGATCGCGGTGGTGCGCATGCGCCCAGGCGGCGTGTCAGACTCCAGGGTCTGGGCGTCAGGCTGCCGGTCCGGCAGCTCCCGCCGCTTCACGGCTCCAGCGGCCTCGCTTCCTCCACCAGCATCACCGGAATGCCATTGCGGATGGGAAAAGCCAGTCTTGCTTTTTCACTCACAAGCTCGTTGCGCGCGCGGTCGTAGCTTAGTTGCCCGCGTGTCACCGGGCAGATCAGCATCTCCAACAGGCGCGGATCCAGCCCTGGCCCGCTCGCGTCGTTCGTCATGGTTTCAACTCGCTTTCGGTGTTTTGCCGTGTCCTGGGCCGCCTTCAAAGAAGTCTATCTCCAACAGCGCCCGCAAAGCGGCGGCGCGCATCTGCGGGTCCTTGGCTTCCAACAGCGCCTGTTTTTCTTCCACGTTGAACGGGCAGGCCATGCAGAGCGACACCACCAGCGCCGAGTCGCTCATTTCGCCAATTGCCTCCCAATTCGCCTCAACTCCCGCGGCGGTAAAATAGCGGCTCAGCGCATCCAGCAAAACCTGCCGGGGAAATGGCAGCCCCTCCTCGCTAGGCCGCAAATCCTGAGCGAAACCGGCCAGCCCGGCGCGCACCCGGCGATAACCATGCCGCATCTCAATTTCTTCGGCGATGCCAAAGCGGATGACGCCGTTCAAGGTGATCAAATAGCGCCCGTCATCCGTCTCCTCGAAGGAGGAGATTCGTCCAAGACAGCCGGTACGATAAAGCCCTGGCCCGTTCTCGCCCAAGGGCAAGCGCTTATCGGGCTGCACCATCCCAAAATAACGTCCCTGCCCCAACGCATCTTCCACCATCGCCAGGTAGCGGGGCTCGAAAATATTCAACGGCAGGCGGCCATGCGGCAACAACAGCGCGCCGCCAAGCGGGAAAACCGGAAACTCCTCCGGCAGATTTTCAAGCGTCGGGAGGTCAGCCGCCATCGCTCAGCGGAACAACAAGGCCGAAAGCTTGCGCCGCGCCGCCATCGTCGCCGGGTCGTCCATCCCCCAAGCCTCGAAGAACTTCAGCAATTGCAGCCGCGCGCCATCCTCGTTCCAGGCCCGGTCGCGCTTTACGATCTCCAGCAGCGCCGCCGCCGCCTCGGCCCGGGCGCCGGTAGCGTTCAGCGCGGTCGCCAGTTCGTAGCGCGCCTCATGGTCATCCGCATTAGCGGCGAGGCGCGCCTCAAGCCCCGTCATGGCCGCCTGCGCCTTGCGGCCTTCCTTCGCCAAGGTCAACGCCGCGCGGGCGCCGGTAATCTCGGCATGCTCGGCCAGATTGGCCGGCGCCTGGGCCAGCACCTCGCCGGCTTGTTGCTCCTCGCCCATGGCCAGCAACGCGCGCGCCAGCCCGCCCCATGCCTCCGGCTTGTCTGGCGCCTCCTGCACGGCCGCGCCGAAATATTGCGCGGCGGCCTCGGCCTGGCCCTGTTCCAGCAAAGCCTTGGCCTCGGCAATCAGTTCCTCGCCGGGGGCCGCGGTGCCGGCCATTTTAAGCAATGCCTCAAAAAAGCGCTTCACCTCGCTCTCTGGCAGCGCGCCCGAGAACGTGTCCGCGATCTGCCCGCGCCAGAAGGCGACCACGGTGGGTACGGATTGCAGCGGCAAACCCATGCGGGTCAGCTGCGCAACCAACGCCTGGTTCTTGTCCACGTCGATCTTCACCAGCCGCACACGGCCGTTCTGGGCGCGTGTTACGCGTTCAAGCGCCGGGGTGAGGGTCTTGCATGGGCCGCACCAAGTGGCCCAGAAATCCACGATAACCGGCAGTTCCTGCGAGGCCTCGATCACGTCGGCCATGAAATTGGCCTGATCGCCATCGATAATGAAATCCGCCGCCCCGGCGGCTTCAGCGCCCGGCGTATCGTTGAACAGCGTACTCATTTGCTTCTTTCCGTCACAAAGTTCTCAGCCCTTATATAGGATTGCGCCTGCCGCTCACACCCCGCCAAAACCATTCGCGGTAAACGCGTTTGGCTGTCTTGCAATCCCATTCGGGCTCCTATAAAGAGCCTCCCACGCCGCGAGCGGGCGTAGCTCAGGGGTAGAGCACAACCTTGCCAAGGTTGGGGTCGAGGGTTCGAATCCCTTCGCCCGCTCCAAAATTTCCTTTAAATTACAGCGCTATTTTCGCACCCACTGTCTTGTGCCTGGCAATGCGCGCGCCAATTTCCTTAAGCGAGAATTAAGGCGCCGCCGGGATAAAGGCCGGTGCATTGTCCGCTCAGGAAACGGCCATGATCAAAGCTTTCGTCTTCGACGCCTATGGCACACTCTACGACACGCGCAGTGTCAGCGCGGTTATTAACGCCGCTTTTCCCGGGCAGGCCGGCTATATTTCCCCGGTCTGGCGCATGAAGCAGCTGGAATATGGCTGGCTGCGCTCGATGATGGGCCATTACGCGGATTTCTGGACCGTCACGCGCGAGGCGCTTGAATACACCCTGCGCACGGCCGGGCTGGACGCGGACGAAGAATTATTCGAGCAGGTGGCGCAAGCTTATAACCAGCTCTCGCCCTACCCCGATGCCGCCGCCGCGCTGCGAGCGCTCAGCGGGTACCGCTGCGCCATATTGTCAAACGGCAGCCCCGGCATGCTCTCCGCGCTTGTGCGTAACTCCGGTTTGGATGGCCAGCTTGAAAAAGTCATCAGCGTCGACGCGAAAAAAGTCTACAAGCCAGACCAACGCGCCTACGCGCTGATCGAGGAGGAACTCGGCCTGCCGCCCTCGGAAATCGTTTTCGTAAGCTCCAACGGATTCGATATCTGCGGCGCGAAGCAATTCGGCCTAACCGTGGCGCGGATTGAGCGGATAACGCCCGCCGCCCTCACCGAGGATATTCGGCAAACCGGCGGCGCGTCTCCAGCAACACTGTACGACGCCTTGCGCTCCCAGCTTGAGGCGCATGGCGCCAAACCCGACCATACCATCCAATCCTTGAGCGATCTGCCGGGGCTCGCTGCGCGACTTAACGCATAACGTCACCCAGCGGCACTTGACGTAGCCTCCTGCCCCTGGCTTGAAACTTCCTCATGAAGGCGTCGCCCCCTCCCTCCAAGCCCACGCACGCAGAGGCCGCCCGCCTAGCGCGGGAGGAAGCCGAGGCCGCCGCCCTACGTGCCAATCTGGCCCGCCGCAAGGCGCAAGCCCGCGCCAAACCCGACCCGAAAAAGGACGATCCCGAATGCCCGTGATGCCCGACCATTGGATTCGCCAGCAGGCCCTGGACCACGGGATGATCGAGCCGTTCGTTGAAAGCCAGAAACGCGATGGCGTGGTCTCCTACGGCCTCTCTTCCTATGGGTACGACGCCCGCTGCTCGGAGGATTTCAAGGTATTCACCAATGTCGATTCGGCGATTGTGGACCCGAAAGCCTTCAGTCCCGCCAGCTTCGTGGACCGCACCGGCCCGGTCTGCATCATCCCGCCCAACAGCTTTGCGCTGACCAACACGGTGGAATATTTCCGCATCCCGCGCGACGTTTTGGTGATCTGCCTTGGCAAATCCACCTATGCGCGCTGCGGCATCATCGTGAATGTCACGCCGCTGGAGCCGGAATGGGAAGGCCAGGTGACCATCGAAATTTCCAACACCACCCCCCTGCCCGCGAAGATTTATGCGGGTGAAGGCATCTGCCAGTTTCTGTTCCTGAAGGGCGACAGTCCCTGTGAGATCTCCTACGCCGACAAGGCGGGCAAATATATGGGCCAGCGCGGCGTGTCGCTGCCGAGGATGTAAGCAAGACCATGGATTCGATTCGCATTACCGGCGGCCTGCCGCTGCACGGCACCATTGCCATTTCCGGCGCCAAGAACGCCGCCCTGCCGCTGATGGCCTGCGGGCTGCTCACGGATGAGCGGCTGACCCTCTCTAATGTCGCCAGGCTGGCGGATATCGCCACCATGTCCCAGCTGCTGGCGCAGCATGGCATCGAGGTAACGCCGGAAGGCCGCAGCCTCACCCTCGGCGGCAAGATCACCAATACCGAGGCGCCTTACGACATCGTGCGCAAGATGCGCGCCTCCATCCTTGTGCTGGGCCCGCTTCTGGCCCGCACCGGGGAGGCCCGCGTCTCGCTACCCGGCGGCTGTGCCATCGGCACCCGGCCCGTGGACCTTCACCTGAAAGGGCTGGAGGCGATGGGCGCGAAGATCGACCTGGAAAACGGCTATGTGCACGCCACCGCGCCCAAGGGGCTGAAGGGTGCCACCATCGTGTTCCCCTTCGTCTCCGTCGGTGCCACGGAGAACCTGCTGATGGCCGCCGCCCTCGCGGATGGCCAGACGGTGCTGAAAAACGCCGCCCGCGAGCCGGAGATCACCGACCTCGCCAAATGCCTGATCGCCATGGGCGCCAGGATCGAAGGGCTGGAGACGGACACGCTGACCATCGAAGGTGTCAAATCCCTGCATGGCGCGGCCCATTCCATCCTGCCGGACAGGATCGAAACCGGCACCTATGCCTGTGCAGCGGCGATTACCGGCGGGGATGTGTTCCTGGAGAATGCCCGCGCGGCTGACCTCGGTGCGGTGCTTACCTCACTCACCGAAGCCGGCGTGATCATTACCGAGGCCGAAAACGGCTTCCGCGTCACCCGCGCCAACGGGCTGCATGGGGTGGACGTGACCACCGAGCCCTTCCCCGGTTTCCCGACCGACATGCAGGCGCAATTCATGGCGCTGATGAGCGTGGCGCAGGGCGCTTCCCTCATCACCGAGAATATTTTTGAAAACCGCTTCATGCATGTGCCGGAGCTCTCCCGCATGGGGGCGAGGATCAACATCCAAGGCTCATCCGCCATTGTGCGCGGGGTGAAGCACCTTACCGGCGCACCGGTGATGGCGACGGATCTGCGCGCCTCTTTCTCGCTGGTGCTGGCCGCCTTGGCCGCCGACGGAGATACCACCATTTCCCGCGTCTATCATCTGGACCGCGGCTATGAATCGGTGGAGCAAAAGCTCGCCGCCTGCGGCGCGAAGGTGGAACGGGTGGCCTAACCCGCCAAAAAGCGCCGGCAGGCGGCGCTTAAAGAGACATCACCGCGTGGGTAGCTAAGTCATCCCACGCGGTATGGTTTTAGAACAAATTCAGAAACCGCTGGAACAAGCCCGGCGAAGCCGAACTCTGCTGCGGCGTCGCGCCGTTGGTCGCCGGTTGGCCCAACGCCGCGTTTTCCTGCAAGCGGCGCTGCTCCTCATCCGCGTTCACCACGGCCGGCGCGCTGGGGTTGTCGCCCATCAGCTTGTCGACAAACCCGCCCGAGCGGCTGGCGACGGCGGCATTCTGGTTCACCTCGGCACGAATATTTCCCTGCGGCGCGGGGCCGGCCTGATTCAAGAAAGCCTCTCCAGCGGGGGACATGGTCTGGCCACCCATTGGCAACGCGTTGGAGGCTGAAACCACATCCGCACCCTGCTGCGCTGCGCTTGCCTCCTGCGTCGGCGGCTGGCCGGGGTTTGGCTGCTGCAGCTGTCCCAGCTCCGGCGGCAAGGAAAGCGGCGGCAAGGTGCCAACCTGATAGGCATCAGGCGGGTTTGCTTCCAGCCCGAAGGTTTTCTTCATGCCATCGCTGCACCCGGCCAGTGCCAGAGCAGCAAGCATTGTCGAGGAAAAGGCAATGGCGCGGCGTGTGATCATGGCGTCTTCCTATCCTTCCCGCTCATCCGCCGCAACTCTCGGCTTGCGGAACAGGTTCTCGATCATCAGCGCGATCACCCCGCACACAATCGCGGAATCCCCCACATTGAACACCCAGGGGTAGGCCACCGCCCCGATATGCACATGGATAAAATCAACCACCGCGCCATAACGTATGCGGTCCAGCACATTGCCAACCGCCCCGCCGGCGATGGCGGAGGCCGCTATCGTGACCAGCCAGCTCTTTGTCCGCGCCATCCACACAAGCAGCGCGATGATGACGAGGCTGGCCAGAACCGCCAGCAGAATTTTGGCACCGAATCCGGCGAACAGCCCGAAGGTGATGCCGTGGTTCCACACCAGCACGAAATCCAGCACCGGCAGCGGGGAGAGCACATGGCCATCCTGCAAATGCCAGATATGGAGCACGGCGTATTTGCTGGCCTGGTCGGCCGCCAGAACAACAAGCGCGATCAAAAACCCGATGGCGCGACGCATCAGGCGAGTTCCTCAACCGCTTCAACGCAGCGAAGGCAGAGCGTCGGGTGTTTGGCGTTTTGCCCCACTTCCGGCAGCACACGCCAGCAGCGTTCGCATTTATGGCCGGGGGCGATCTCCGCCCCGTTCTCCGCGCCAAAGGTGGCAGCGGAGGTGATGCAAATTTCCGACCAGAATCCTTCGTCACCGAAAGTTCTGGCATCCTCCGCCAGCACGGCCCGCGCCTGCAGAGACGAACCAATGGTTTTGACCACACGCATCTTCTCGATGGCGCCAGTCACATCGCCACGCAGGGCACGGATCTGCACGAAGCCTTCCGCCAACGCGTCATTCGCCCAAGCATCCGGCACCGGCTCAAATGCCTCCAGATGCACCGAGGCCTCCGCGCCATAACGCGCCACCCAGGCTTCCTCCGCCGTGAAGGGCAAAGCTGGCGCCAGCCATGTGCCCAGGCAGCGGAACAGAATATCTAGGAAGCTGCGGCAGGATTTGCGGGTGTGAGAGGACGGCGCATCGCAATACAGGCTGTCCTTGCGGATATCGAAGTAAAATGCCGAAAGATCCGTGGTGCAGAAGTGATGGATGGCGGGGTAAACGCCCGTCCAGTCATGACCTTCCACCGCCGCGCGCAGCTTGCCGTTAAGCTCCCACAGCCGGTGTAGCAGAAA
>JAGWOU010000375.1 GCA_028870815.1 Rhodospirillales bacterium
GGCTCGGATTGCTCCATTGATTGCCGGTAAAGCGTCTGATCCGGGCCGGACGGGGGCTGATAATCGGTTGTTCGTGAATGCGGTTCTTTGGGTGATCCGCTCAGGTGCTCATTGGCATGACCTGCCTGAACGATATGGCAAATACAAAACCGTCCATAAACGCTTTACCCGATGGGCCAAAGCTGGCGTGTGGGAGCGTATCTTTGAGGATCTGACGAGTGATCCTGATAATCACTACCTCATGCTGGACAGTACCGTGGTTCGCGCCCACCAGCAGGCAGCGAACGGAAAAGGGGGGCAAAAAATCAGGCTTTGGGGCGCTCCAGAGGAGGATTAACCACGAAAATCCATACCCTCACCGACGCCGAGGGTCGGCCATTGCGGTTCATCCTAACTGGCGGTGAAGCACACGACTGTACCACCGCGGCCGACCTGCTGGATGGCCAAACTGCGGGCGGCGTGATCGCTGACAAGGCTTATGACACCAACGATCTGCGTGAAATCATCGAGGAGGCAGAAATCGAAGTCGTCATCCCGTCCAAGCGGAACCGAAAAATCCAAATCCCACATGACGAGCAAGCCTATAAGCTCAGAAACCGCATCGAGAGATTCTTCAACAAGCTCAAGCATTTCCGTCGCATCGCAACGCGCTACGACCGCAGGGCAATCTACTTCTTAGCCAATATTCAACTGGCAAGCAGTATGATCTGGATGCAGTGAATGTCGATTCGTCCTAGCATTACAGTTGTAATTTTTCTCTTGCGGCGCGGCCTGAGTTCTGAATCTATGGGTTACCATGATTCAGGTTTCATGGAGCGGCTTTGCGCCTGTTGAGACGACGCTGGAATTGCTGGCGTCGTCGTTGCGAGATGTGAAGCTTCGTATTAGCCTGCTGTTCGCGCAATCGCGGACTGCCGAGAATGCGGGGCTGTTTCTGAATGGGCTGCTGGGTGGCGAGCCGCGCAAGACAGGGTGGATGCGTGCGGAAGCGGCGGGTGATCCCGGCCCGTGGCGGCAGCAGGCATTGCTTGGCCGCGACCGCTGGGAAGCGGATGATCTGCGCGACGTGGTGCGTGACTATGTGGTTGAGCATCTGGCTGACGGCGATGCGGTGCTGGTGATCGACGAGACCGGGTTTTTGAAGCAGGGCAAGGCGTCGTGCGGGGTGTCACGCCAATATACAGGCTCGGCGGGCAAGATCACGAACTGTCAGATTGGCGTGTTTGCGGCCTATGTTTCGTGCCACGGCCATGCGTTCATTGACCGGGCCTTGTATTTACCCAAGGCTTGGACTGAGGATTCTGCGCGGCTGCGAGCAACGTCGGTGCCAGAGGGCATAGGCTTTGCCACCAAGCCGCAATTGGCGGTGCGGATGATCGAGCGCGCCCTGGCGGCCGACGTACCGTTCTCCTGGGTTGCCGCTGACAGCGTGTATGGCGTGGGCGATGTCGAACGTACCCTGCGCCATGCCGGCAAAGGGTATGTGCTGGGTGTTGCGAGTTCGCACTGGTTTGGCTCCTGGAGCCGACCAGAACCGCTGGGCGGCACGGCCGAAGAGATCGCCAAAGACATTCCGGCTGAGGATTGGCAACGCCTCTCGGCCGGCGACGGCACCAAAGGGCCGCGCCTTTTTGACTGGTGCTATCTCGAGTTGGCGACGCTGGACGCTGAAGAATTTAATGACGCCAATTACGGCCCCTGGACACGCGGCCTGCTGATCCGCCGCCGCATCGGCGATGGCGATCTTGCCTACTTCACCACCTGGTGTCCCGCCGGCACATCAATCAAGACGCTGGTCAAAGTCGAAGGCCAGCGTTGGGCCATCGAGGACAGCTTCGAGACCGCCAAGAACGAATTTGGCCTCGACCACAACGAAACCCGCTCCTGGCATGGCTGGCACCGCCACGTGTCGCTTGTCATGCTCGCTTTCGCCATAATGGCCGCCATCAGGCACAAGGCCAACCAGATGAAAAAAGACAGTACAGCGCTTAAAAAAACAAAAAGCCGGACCTCGATCAAAAATCCCCGCTGCTCATCCGCTGGTCTATCCAGGAAATCAGACGTATCGCTCAACGCCTCGCGCAAAGGCGAATAAACCCAGCCTTCATCATAACATGGTCGCTGTGGCGGAGGGCACACCAAGCCACCGCAAAAGAGGCACATCAAAAATCAAAATTACAACTGTAATGCTAGGAGCAATCGACATTCAGGGCTTCCGGCGCGGGGCGGGTTTGTGATTCATAAGGCTCCAGATTCGATGATCTGGAGTTTTCAATGGCCCCCAAACGGTACGAACTTTCGGAAAAACAATGGGCTCGGATTGCTCCATTGATTGCCGGTAAAGCGTCTGATCCGGGCCGGACGGGGGCTGATAATCGGTTGTTCGTGAATGCGGTTCTTTGGGTGATCCGCTCAGGTGCTCATTGGCATGACCTGCCTGAACGATATGGCAAATACAAAA
>JAGWOU010000016.1 GCA_028870815.1 Rhodospirillales bacterium
AATATGCGCCTGGCGGATGAAACGGATCTGGCTGGAATAGAACTACGCTTTCCTGACGGACGCGCCTGGCCGGGCAAGGGCGGTTTTGGCTATGCGCAGCCCGCACAGATCATTGGCGGGCGAAGGGCACTGGATCAGTTGGATTAAGCAAAAAAGCGCAAGAAGCCGTTTTCAGGCGAAGACATAAAAAAGGCGGCGGGTATTTCCCGCCGCCTGTGCCCGCATAAAGCGCGTTAGTGTTTCTTGGCAGCGTCCTTCAATCCGCCAATGGCATTCTGCACCTTGCCTTCGGCCTTGTCGGCCTTGCCTTCGGCTTGCAGCTTGGCATCGCCAGTCACTTTACCGGCCATTTCCTTCGCGGAACCCTTGGCCTGTTTGGCGGCACCCTCAACACGATCCTTATTCATGTGTTTTCTCCTTTTGTTGATATTGGCTACGGAAATTACGGGCTGGGGGCGTCCGGCGCATTGGCGTTGGCGCTATTTGTCAGCGCATGGCCGCCTTGCGACAAATCCTTGCCGAAACCCGCGGTTGTGTGGCACGCGGAAAGCCCGGCCGCTAAACCCATCATCGCGACAAGGCCGAATGCCACCCGGAATTTTGAACCCATCGGTTGCACCTTCTGGTTTTCACGCGTCCTCCACAATGGAGGCTGCTTATGTCCGGGATTTCGTCACTGATTTGAAAAAATCAATAAATGCTCAGGAATGTTTCTAAATTGAAAGCTTGGTATCATGACCTGCCAGACATGAGTTTGTCATATCATGCCGAACTCTTTCGCGAGCAATTCATAAGACCTGGTCCGCACTGCCGGATCGTATGCCGCAGTGGTGATGGCAATTTCGTCCAGCCGTAATTCCTCCGCCAATTTGCGCAACCGTTCGGCCACCTGCGGCGCCGCGCCGATAAAATTGCGCTGTTGAGAACGTGCGATCCGCTGTTTCTCATCCTCGGAAAAGTCAAATTCATCCGCTTCCTCGGGCGAGGGCAGGGGAATATAGGTTCCCCGGTTGCGCATGCCCGTGAAGGCGCCGCGAGACTTCGCCCAATATCGTGCCTCCTCCTCCGTTTCCGCCGCCAGGGCGAATACGGTTACGGCGGAGCGTGGCTTCACCTCGGCGGGCTGGGGCTGCCGGAACTGCGTCTGATATATATGCAGCGCCTCGGCGGCTCCCGCGCCGTCCGAGAAGAAATAAGCGAAGGCATAGGGCAGGCCAAACCAGGCGGCGAGCTGCGCGCCATAATTAGAACTGCCGAGAATCCAGATTTCCGGCACATGCGGCCCGCGCGGTTCGGCGATGATGGTGCGGAACGGATGGTCCACCGGCAACGGCTCCCCCGCCACCCAGGCCATCACGTCTCGCACTTGGGCGGGGAACCGTTCCGCCGCCTCCCGGGCGTTGGGGTTAAGGGCAAGGGCGGTACGTCCGTCCGATCCCGGGGCGCGGCCAAGGCCAAGATCGATCCGCCCGGGCGCGATGGCCTCCAACACCCGGAAATTTTCCGCCACCTTCAGCGCCGAATAATGCGGCAGCATGATCCCCGCCGCGCCCACCCGGATTTTGCTGGTGCTGGCGGCGATGGCGGCGGCCAGCACCTCCGGTGCGGAGCCAGCGACGGAGCCAGAGCTGTGATGCTCCGAAAGCCAGTAGCGGTGATAGCCAAACCCCTCGCAGGCTTTGGCGAGCGCGATGGATTCGCGGATGGAGACATCCGGCGTGGCGTTGGTACGGATGGGAGATTGGTCGAGCACGGAAAGTTTCATGCCGTTCATATGGTGTGCTTGCGCGAATTTCATGTTGGGAAGATGCTCCGGTGTATGAAGAAAATTGGCTTCCTCTCTTTCGGGCACTGGTCCCCATCGCCGCAATCTGGCGCCCGTTCAGCGGCAGACGTGTTGCTGCAATCCATCGAACTCGCGGAGGCCGCCGAGGCGCTGGGCGCGGACGGCGCCTATTTCCGGGTGCACCATTTCGCCCGGCAACTGTCTTCGCCCTTTCCACTGCTGGCGGCGGTGGGGGCGCGCACCACGCGCATCGAGATCGGCACGGCGGTGATCGATATGCGCTACGAGAACCCGCTCTACATGGCCGAGGATGCCGGCGCGGCGGACTTGATCTCCCGTGGGCGGTTGCAACTGGGTTTAAGCCGCGGCTCGCCGGAGCAGGTGGTAGATGGCTGGCGCTATTTCGGTTTCAGGCCCGGCGAGGGCGAGACCGACGCGGATATGGGCCGCCGCCACACCCAGGTGCTGCTGGATGTGCTGCGCGGCGAAGGCTTCGCCCAGCCCAATCCGCGCCCGATGTTTCCCAATCCTCCGGGGCTGCTGCGGGTGGAGCCGCATGCGGAAGGCCTGCGCGAGCGCATCTGGTGGGGCGCTGGCTCCAACGCCACGGCGGTGTGGGCCGCCAAGCTGGGGTTAAACCTGCAAAGCTCCACCTTGAAGGATGATGAAACCGGCGAGCCATTTCACATTCAGCAGGCCAAGCAAATTCGTGCCTACCGTGCGGCCTGGAAAGAGGCGGGGCATACGCGGAACCCGCGAGTCTCCGTCAGCCGAAGCATCTTCGCGCTGATAAACGACCAGGACCGGATGTATTTCGGCCAGTCTGGTAAAGAGCAGGACAGTATTGGTTTCATCGATGAGAAGACCCGTGCGATTTTCGGCCGCTCCTACGCCGCCGAGCCGGAGGTGCTGATCGAGGAACTGCGCCAGGATGAAGCGATCGCCGAGGCGGATACGCTGCTGCTCACCGTGCCCAACCAGCTGGGCGTGGCCTATAACGCCCATGTGCTAGAGGCGATTTTGCAGCACATCGCACCGGCATTGGGGTGGCGTTAGAAGCTCCGGGACCGCAACGTCATCAGCCGTATATCCGGCGCCCAGGTAATGCGGGTGGCGGCATCGCCGACAAACACTTTCGCCCGTTGCGGCCCGGTCTCGCTGTGCAGCCGCACATGCACTAGCCGGTAGCGCACGGATTCGTAATTGCACAGCCGCGCCAGCATATCCGCGTTCACGCGCATCACCACGCCCGGCACCTGGCTGCCGGGGGCGCGGCGCAAAGTGGGGTAGCGCGCCCCGCGCAGCTTCACCCGCGCATAGCCGTGCAGCCTCGCCGGAACGGGCGCATACATCACCGGCTTGCCCGCGCAGCGGCCAAACGCGTCCTTATCGGTAAGGGTGCCGTAGACAAAAATCTTCATCCGAAAATCTTGCTCCAGTTCCGCTTCAGCGCCGCGTCCACATCCGCCATGCCGGCTTGCACGCCCAGGGCCGCAAGGCTGGTCACCCCATGCTCGGCTATGCCGCAAGGCACTATACCAGTGAAATGGGAAAGGTCGGGGGCGACGTTCAGGGCCAGCCCGTGCCACGTCACCCAGCGCGAGACACGCACGCCAATGGCGCCGATCTTCTCCTCCCGCCCATCCGGCTGGACGACCCAGATGCCAACCCGCCCCTCGCGGATTTCGCCCCGCACGCCGAATTCCTTCAGCGTCTCAATCACCCAGCGCTCCAGCCCGGCCACATAGCAGCGCACGTCCCGCGCCGGCACGCCACCATGGGGGCGCGTTAAGTCCAGCATTACATAGGCTACCCGCTGGCCGGGGCCATGATAGGTCCATTGTCCGCCGCGTCCGGCCTTGAAGGTGGGAAAGCGCGTCGGGTCTTGCAGGTCTTCCAGCCTGGCGGAGGTGCCCTCCGTATAAAGTGGCGGGTGTTCAACCAGCCACACCAGCTCCTCCGCCTTGCCTTCGCTTATGGCGGCAACGCGCTCCTGCATCCGGGCCACGGCCGCATCATACGCGGTGAGGCCCGCCGAAATCTCCCAGGCGGCTAGGGTTTCCGTCATTTCTTCACCAGTTGCAGGCTCCGAATTCATAGTCTATAGGCTCCCGGCCTCGATGCGGTCGTGGCGGAATGGTAGACGCGCAAGCTTGAGGTGCTTGTGGGGGAAACCTCGTGGAAGTTCGAGTCTTCTCGACCGCACCAAGCCCCTTTTTCCTGAAAGACTGGCCATCGGAAAACTCATGACGGGGCATGTTGCCACCCCGCCTGGGTTGCGCCATGAACCATTCAAGCCTGTTAACGGGAGGGGAATTGGGCATGGACGACGACTTACGCAAGGCGGCGCTGGAATACCACCGCTTCCCCCGACCCGGAAAGCTCTCCATCGTCGCGACCAAGCGCATGGAAACCTCGCGGGACCTGTCCCTGGCCTATTCGCCGGGCGTCGCCGCCGCCTGTGAGGCGATCAAGGAAGAGCCGGATTTATCTTTCGACCTGACTTCCCGCGCCAATCTCGTCGCCGTCATCACCAATGGCACGGCCGTGCTGGGGCTGGGCAATATCGGCGCCCTGGCCGGCAAGCCGGTGATGGAGGGCAAGGCGGTCCTGTTCAAGAAATTCGCCGGTATCGACAGCTTCGACATCGAGATTAACGAGCAAGACCCGGACAAGTTCATCGAGACCGTGGAGCGGCTGGAGCCCAGTTTCGGCGGCATAAACCTTGAAGACATCAAAGCCCCGGAATGCTTCAAGATCGAGCAGACCCTGCGCGCGAAGATGAAAATTCCGGTGTTTCACGACGACCAGCACGGCACCGCCATCATCGTGGGTGCCGCGGTGCTCAACGGGCTCATCGTGCAGAACAAGAAGATTGAGGAGGTGAAGATCGTCACCTCCGGCGCTGGTGCCGCCGCCCTTTCCTGCGTTGGCATCCTCACGGCGCTGGGTGCCAAACCCGAGAACATCATCATGACCGACAAGGACGGCGTGGTGTATAAAGGCCGCCCGAATCTCGACCCAACCCTGGAGGCGGTGGCGCGCGAGACCGATGCGCGGACCCTGCCGGACGCGCTGCCCGGCGCCGATATCTTCCTCGGACTTTCCGCGCCGCGCGTGCTGAAGGAAGAATGGCTGCCCCTGTTTGCCCCGCGCCCGCTCATCTTCGCGCTGGCCAATCCCGACCCCGAGATCATGCCCGAGATCGTGAAGCGCGTCCGCCCGGATGCGGTGATGGCCACTGGCCGGTCGGACATGCCGAACCAGGTTAACAACGTGCTCTGCTTCCCGTTCATCTTCCGGGGTGCGCTGGATGTGCGGGCCACCGCGATCACCGAGGGCATGAAGCTGGCCGCCACCCGCGCCATCGCGCATCTTGCCAAGGTTGAGGCATCGGACAGCGTGGCCGCCGCCTATGGCGGGCAGGCGCCGGTGTTCGGGCCTGAATACATCATTCCAAAACCGTTCGACCCGCGGTTGATCCTGCATGTGGCCCCGGCCGTGGCCAAGGCGGCGATGGAGGAGAACGTCGCCCGCAAGCCCATCGCTGATTTCGAAACCTATATGCACGAGCTGGAGCGTTTCGTTTACCGCTCCGGCCAGCTGCTGCGTCCGGTTGTCGAGGTGGCGCGCAAGGCCAAGCCCCGCATCGTCTATGCCGAGGGTGAGGACGACCGTACCTTACGTGCGGTGCAGAGCGTGGTGGACGACGCCATGGCCCAGCCGATCCTGATCGGCAATACCGAGGCGATCACGGCGAAAATCGATGCGCTCGGCCTGCGGCTGCAACCGGGGAAGGATTTGCGGATCATCGATCTGGACCAGGATCCGGCTTTGTGCGAGCGCCTGATACAGGAATATTCCAAGCGCGTCGGCCGGCGCGGCACGCCGCCTGATGCGGCGGCCCGGCATGTGCGCAAGCGCCCCACCGTAACGGCGGCGATGCTGCTGCAACAGGGCGAGGCGGATGCCGCCATTTGCGGCGGCACCGGCGATTGGTGGCGGCAATTCAAATACGCGCTGCCCATCGTGCCGCGCGCCTCGGCCTCGGGCCGGGTATTCGCGCTCACGGCACTCATTCTGCAAGCCGGGCCGCTATTCTTCTGCGACACGCATGTGAATGTGGACCCGACATGCGAGGAAATCGCCGAGATGACGCTGATGGCGGCGGAAGCGGTGAAGCATTTCGGGCTGACGCCGAAGGTGGCGCTGCTCTCGCATTCCAATTTCGGCGCTTCCAATTCCCCCTCGGCCAGAAAAATGCGCGGGGCACTGGCGCTGATCCGCGAGGGCAACCCGAATCTAGAAGTTGACGGCGAAATGCATGCCGATGCCGCCCTGGCCGAGCAGATCCGTCAGCACGCCTTGCCGGATTCCACTCTCAGCGGCACCGCCAACCTGCTGATCTTCCCTAATATCGATTCCGCCAACATCGCTTACAATCTGGTGAAGGCCACCGGCGAGGCGGTGACGGTGGGGCCGATGCTGATGGGGCTGGAAAAGCCGCTGCATATCGCCGTACCCAGCACCACGGCGCGCGGCCTCATCAACCTCTCCGCCGTCGCGGCTATGGAAGCCGCGTTGGCGGCGGCAAAGTAACCCCGTATTCCGGTGCGGATGATTTTAACATCCGTACCCAGCCCCATATAACGGGTTTAAGGCCCGGCCCGTTTGGGGGTGTTCATGTTGTTTCTGCTTAGTTTCCTGTCCGGCTTGCTGGTTTGCAATGCCATTCCGCATCTGGCCGCCGGGCTGCGGGGAGAGGCGTTTCCCACCCCATTCGCCCGGCCGCGCGGGGTGGGCCGATCGTCGCCCGTGGTTAACGCCATTTGGGGCTGGGCCAATTTGTTCATAGGGCTGGGCATATTGCCGCGCCTTGCCATGCTCTCGGCATTGCCGCCGCTGCATAATTCCCTGTTTCTATGTTTCGCCCTTGGCTTTTTGTTATGCGGGCTGTTTCTCGCCTGGCATTTCGGCAAAATGCGCGGCGGCTGAATTCAGGCCGTCAGATTTATCCCCGCGCCCACGGCGCTTCCAGGCTCCGGCGGGCGGGTCGGCGGGGTGGTGGTGATTGAGACAATCTCGCTTTTCTGATCCCGCACGGTGGTCACGGTGGCGCCATCCGCCATGGCCGTTTTGCTAGTGGTGTTGCCGGACGCGCCATGCGCCAAGGCGGTGGAGGATGCCATGCTGATGCCTGGGGTGCTCATCGCCAACTCCTGAAGGTTAATTGGGTTGAAGCAAAATTAACCAGGAAGCGGTTAACAGATGCTTTCCCGCATTTAGAAAAGCTTCAGGATTTCCCTTGCGGCGGCCTCTGATGGCGTGCCCTCTGGCGCTTCCAGGCTGGCCAGGGCGGCGGCAAATCCGGCCCGCTGAGCCTCTGCCCGCGCGGGGTCGCGCAGCAGGGCAAGCACGGTCTCGGCCAGGCGGTCCGCCCGGCACTCCTCTTGCAGCAATTCCGGCACCAGCGCCCGGCCCGCGAGCAGGTTGATCATCGCCACATGCGGCACTTTTATCAGCCGCCGGCCAATGGCGGCGGAGATCGGGTTCACCCGGTAGGTAACAGCCATGGGCACACCCGCCATGGCAAGCTCCAGCGTGGAGGTGCCGGATTTCGTCAGCGCCGCCGCCGCCGCCGCGAAGGCATCGTAGCGCCCGGCCACGTCGCGCACGATAATCGGCTTCACCGGCCAGTCGGCGGTGTGCGCCGCCACGGCCTCGGCAATGCCAGAGGCAGCAGCCACCACCGGCGCCAACCCTGGAACCTGTTGTTGCAGCAGCGCCAGCGTGGCTTTGAACACCGGCAGCAGGCGTTTGGTTTCGGTCGCGCGCGAGCCCGGCATCAGTACCAGCGGCACGGCATCCGGCCCCAGCCCATGCGTGGCGCGAAAGCGAGCGGCGTCACCCTTGTCGGCGCCGGATTCCAGCACGGGGTGGCCGGTGAACACCGGGTGCAGCCCGTGCGGGGCGAAGAATTCCGGCTCGAAGGGCAGCAGGCAAAGCAACTCGTCCCATAATCCGGGGAAATGCTTCACGCGCTCCTGCCGCCAGGCCCATACCTGCGGGGCGACGTAATGCACGCGCTTCGGTCCGCCGGGGCCGATGGCCTTCAGCACCCGCAGCGTAAAGCCAGGGCTGTCGATGGTCAGCAGAATGTCCGGCTTCTGAGAGCGTATGGCCTCTATGGTCTGGGCCAGACGCTTTTTCAGGTGCAGCGCCTTGGGCAGAATCTCCGCCAGCCCCATCAGCGCCAGCTCCTGCATCGGAAACAGCGAGGTCAGGCCCGCTTCCGTCATCCGCGCCCCGCCGATACCGGCAAACGCCACGTTTGGGCGTTGCGCGCGGAGCGCCTGCATCAGCCGGAAGCCGAGCACGTCGCCGCTGGCTTCGCCGGCGATGATGAAAATACGAGTCATGCCGGGCACAAGCGCACGGCTGGGCGTGGGGCTGTCATATGCGGGGCAGAATGTGCGCCCCGCATATCGCTGCCAAGCCCCCTCAGTGCGCCGCGATCAGCGGCTGCGCGGCGGCGATGAAATCCTTCAACGCATCGCGCTTCGCGGCCAGGCTCATGCCCGGCTGCTGCGCCAGCACCGGGCAATAAGCCGCCACCAGCGTGTTGGTCAGGTCCGCCTGGCTGATGGTGTTGTTATTCGCCTTCACGGCGGTAATCAGCTCGCGCGTGCGGTTGGCCATCGTGGCCGGCGTGGCGCCTTCATAAATGTTCAGCAGGCCGTTGCCAGGGTCGGCCACGCCATTCGGCCCGCCGGAGCCGATGCGCGGGCAGCCCAGCTCATCCGCCGCTTGCGAGGCCGCGCCCGGCAGTTGGACCGCGCCGCGCAGCCGCTTCACATCGGCCGCCGTTGCATCCGCGCTGCCCTTATTGCCCCAGGCGGTGCGCACATAATTGTCGATATCGGCAATCTGCTGGTCGGTGAATTGCGCGCCGAAGGCCGGCATTTGCGGTCCGCCATCGGCCCAGCTGTCCAGCCCGCCCAGCACAGCGCCGATCAGGTTATCGGGCTTCTCAGCGGTGACGGAATCGTTGCCAGCCAGGTTGGGCACGAAATTCGGGGGCAGGCCAGCGCCGTTATCGCCATGGCAGGACGCGCAATTATTGCTGTAGAGCGCCTTTCCGCGCGCGATTGAGGCAGCGGCGTTCGATATTGCCGGGCCCGGCGGCGTAACCTGCGGCTTGGTGGCTGTTTGCAGATATTCCGCGATGTCCTGGTCATCCGAGACCGGCAGCAGGCTGGTGGAATGGTCCGTCATGTCGCCCATGGCGCCATAGGGCGAGCCCTTCACCATATTACCGTCGTCATGCAGATAGGCGACCAGATCCGCCTTGCTCCATCCGCCAACGCCATAGGTTTTGTCGGATGAGATATTGGGGGCGAACAGATTGTCGATGGGCGCGCCGGCATAAGCCCTGCTTTGGATCATGGCTTCCATGAGGTTGCGCGGGGTGTGGCATTCGCCGCAATGGCCCAGCGCCTCGGTCAGATAGGCACCGTTTTTCATATGCTCATCCCAGGCCGGGGTCATCTGCATGGGGCCGGTGCGGAAGAACAGGATTCGCCACCCCAGCAGCACCGGCCGTTGGTTGAACGGGAATTTCATGCTGCTGGGCAGGCGCGGCGCATTCACCGGCGCCAGCGAATCCAGATAAGCCTTAATCGCCATCACATCCGGGTAGGAGAGCTTGGTGTAGGATGTGTAGGGCATCGCCGGGTAGAGAAATTTCGGGAACACCAGATAGTTGCGCCCCGGGGACACGCCGTCATGCAGCGCGGCGTAGAACTCCTTATCCGTCCAGTTGCCGATGCCGGTTGCCTTGTCCGGCGTGATGTTTGGCGTGGAAAGCCCGCCAAAGGGGGTTTGCATCATCAGCCCGCCAGAGAACGGGGCGTGGCCGGGGCCGGTATGGCAGGGCATGCAATCCGCCGCGGTGACGAGATATTTGCCGCGCGCGATAAGCGCCGTCGGGTCCGTGGGGGCCGAGAGCGAGGCGGCGGGGTAATCCTGCGTATCCGCCGCCACGGCGATTCGGCTGGCGGCAACCGCGCCCAGCCCCAGCACCAGGGCTGCGGCGGCGAGAAGTGGGCGCAAGGCGGGCAGTCTCGGCATTCTGGCGGGCATGGCGTGTCCTAAGGCGTTCTTGCTCTGCGGCTATTTCCTCAATTACCGCCGCGGGATCAAGTACGGTTGTAAAGTATATTCGGATCAACCCGGGGTGTGGCGATCTCGGTCAGTTTGCCATCCCGCATTGCGGTGTAGAAGCAGCTGCGCCGGCCGGTGTGGCAGGCAACGCCGTCCTGGTCCACCAGCAGCAAAAGGGCGTCGCCGTCGCAATCAATTCGCATTTCGACGAGGCTCTGCCGCTGGCCGGAGGTCTCGCCCTTGCGCCACAATTTTTGCCGCGAGCGCGAGAAGTAACAAACCTGCCCGGTGCGCAGCGTCTCCTCCACGGCCTGGGCGTTCATCCAGGCCATCATCAGCACCTCGCCGGTGTCGTGCTGCTGGGCGATCGCGGCCACAAGGCCCTCGGCGTTGAAGGCGATGGCTGAAAGCACGGGCGAGGGGGTATTCTCGGTCATTCGCCATCAAGGGCCCGCCGGAGCCCAGGCGTCAAGTGCGCGCGTGCCGGCGGGGGGTGGTCAGCCAGCCAGCATGCCGTTGGAGAGGCAGATTTCATCGAACCGGCATACCACCTGGCCGTCGACATCGTGGGGCGATGCGTCCTTATAGTCGATCCGGGTGATCAGATCGGCGATGATGGCCAGCCGCGCCGCTTTCTTGTTGTTTGCCCGCACCACCAGCCAGGGGGCGGCGGCGCTGTCGGTGCCCAGCAGCATCGCGTTGCGGGCCTTGGTGTAGTCGTCGAAATGTTTCAGCGCCTTTTGATCGATCGGGCTGATCTTCCATTGTTTCAACGGATCGTCCCGCCGGGCTTCGAGGCGCTTTTTCTGCTCCTTGCGGTCGATGTCGAGATAATATTTTACAATATGGATGCCGGCTTCCGCGAGCATGGCTTCAAACACCGGCACGGTGCGCATGAACTCGTGGTACTCGGAGTCAGTGCAGAAGCCCATCACCTTCTCTACTCCGGCGCGGTTGTACCAGGAGCGGTTGAAGATGACGATTTCCCCCGCCGCCGGAAGATGCGAGACATAGCGTTGGAAATACCATTGGGTGGTTTCCACATCCGACGGCTTGGGCAGCGCCACGATCCGAATATCGCGCGGCGAGAGATGTTCGGTGATGCGTTTGATCGTTCCGTCCTTTCCCGCGCCGTCGCGGCCCTCCAAGATAATCAGTACTCGGCGGCCTTCGGAAATGACGTGGCGTTGCAGCTTTACCAATTCGATTTGCAGATGGAGGAGCCGCTTTTCGTAGCTTTGTTGCTTGGACATTCAAGGAGCATAGGCGCGGATGCAAGCTTGTGCAAAATTGCTGTGCACCGAGGTAGAAAACAACACAGGGAAACGAACGATGCGGGATGAGGTTTGCGCCGTGGCGACGGCATTGATTGCGGCATTCGAGGCCAATGACCGCGATTTATATTTCAGCCATTTTGTCCCGCAGGCGCGGTTTATCTTTCACGCTGTACCCTTCGTGATGGAAAGCCGCGCCGCCTACGAGGCCGAATATGACCGCTGGGTGCGCGAGGAAGGCTTCACCGTGCTGGAATGCACCAGCACCCGCCAGCATGCCGATGTTTATGGTGATAGCGCCGTGTTCACTCACCAAACCTTCACCCGGATACGCACCCATGCGGGCGAGAGCGGTTATCACGAGCGCGAAACCATCGTCTTCACCCGGCAAAACGGGCGGTGGCTCGCGGTGCACGAGCATCTTTCACTGCTGCCGGGGTAATCCCGTTAAAAGGCAACCACGGCGCGCAGCCCGGCCACCAGCTCGTTGCCCAGCTTCCTGCCACTGCCGTCGGGGTTCTTAATCCCGCCGGCCGGGTTGAGCACATATTGAATGTCCGGCTGCAATACGAGCCACGGGGTGGCCTGCGCCTGATAAGTGGCCTCGATCAGCGTTTCGGTACCTTGGCGCGGCAGCCCCGCGGCGGCGTCGGCATCGGCGGCGCGGGCGGAGACATGCGCCACGCCGAAATCCAGCCCCGCCTGGTCGTTATCGCGGCCCGGCAATGGCGCGGTAAGCGTGATCCCGCCATTGAAACCGAGATCGACGATGTTGCGGTCGCTCGGCGCGCCCATGATCCGGCCGAAAACATTCAGCGTGCGGTTGCTGTCGGCGGCGGATTGCCAAACGGTCTGATCCACCACGCCATACAGGCTGTAATTGCCGCGATGGTTATAGCCATAGAGCTGATCCGCGAAGCTGCCGGAATCGTACCAGCCGCCAAATTTGTAGGTGCCGGGTAGGCCAAACAATTTGGTGCTGTACTGCACTTCCGCCACCCATAGCGCGCCGTTCTTTAGTGAGAACCGGCCGCCACGCGGGTCGAGCGCCTGCTGGTCGGCGCTGAACGCCCCGCCGCCTGGGTCATCGTCGAACACCCCGGCCAGAAAGGCGGTGTTGCCATTGGGCTTGAATTGGCCGCGCACGCCCAGCGAGCTGAGCGGGTAGGCCGGGCCGCCGCCGTAAAGATCAACCGAGGGGACGATCGGCCAGCCTGCCATGGTGTTCACGAACAGGGTGGAATAGGCGCTGCCGATGAACTCGTTATCGATGCTCTGCTGGCCAAGCTTGATGTCGAACTTTCCGCCCAGAAAGGCTTGGTCGTACCACAGCTCCCAAAGGCGCGTGGCGTTGTCGCCCTCATTGCCGTTGGCGGTTTGCAGAGTGTCCAGGTAATACGGGCTCAGCGACCGGCCATGAAGTTGCAGAGCCGAAACATAAAACGTCCCGCCCTCCAGGCCAAACGCCTTGCCGGTATCCACACCCATGGTCATGGTGGTCAGGCCCTGCATGGTGGCGCCGGTTTTCACGCCGCCGGAAAGATTGCCGAGCAGGTTTTCAGAATCCGTGATGCCGATGGTCACGCCATGTGCCGCCAAAGCTGGCCGCAAACCACCCCAATCGCCAAGCAGCCCGGTATTGCCTGCCTGCTGCGCCATGGCCGGGGCCGCCAGCGCCAAGGGTAGAATGCACGCCACGGCGCGGCGCCAAGTGTAGACGATCAAATTATGCCCCTCTTCGCAAATATCCGGCTTTGCCAGCACGAGGGCATATCATAGCAAAGCCGCCTGGCCCGCAAGCGGCTCAGAGCCGCCGGTACATCACCAGCGCGTCCACATCGCCTTGCTCGGGATGTTGAAAAGCCCCCGGCAGCAGCCCCATGGTTTCAAACCCCATATCCCGCCACAGCCCGATGGCGCGCCGGTTGGTGCTGACCACGAGATTGAACTGCATGGCGCGAAACCCCGCCGCCCGCGCGGCATCCAGCGAGTGCGCGCACATCGCCCGTGCCACGCCGCGCCCGGCGGCCCAGCCTGCGGTCATGTAGCCGCAATTGGCCACATGCGCGCCACCGCCTGCCTGGTTGGCTTTCAGATAATATGTGCCGGCGATACGGCCTTCCAGCTCCGCCACAAAGCTCTGCTTATCCGGCGCCTGCCAGTAGCCGAGCGCCTGTTCGCGATTCCAGTCGCGGGGCAGGGCGTAGGTGTCGCCGGCGGCGATCACAGGGGCCAGAATTTGCCAGATGCTCTCGGCGTCTTCTGCGATAGTGGGGCGGATGGTGGGGGTCATCGGGGCGTCATCAGGCTCGCCCGGCGCTGGACGGCGCCATTCTTCCGGGCATAACACGGCGGTGCCGAGGGAGCCTGGCCGTGATGAAAATCGTTTCCTTCACCCGTGTTTTGAATGAGGACGAC
>JAGWOU010000376.1 GCA_028870815.1 Rhodospirillales bacterium
AAACCCAGGGGCAGAATATTCTGCGCACCAAGGGCCTTCTTGCCTATGAGGGCGAGGATAAGCGTTTCGCCTTCCAGGCCGTGCATATGATGGCGGACGGTGATTTTCTGGCCCCCTGGAAGCCGGATGAAAAACGCGTCAGCCGCATCGTGTTCATCGGGCGGGACTTGAACCGGCCACAGCTGCGGCGCGGGTTCGAAAGCTGCGCCGCCTGAACCCTTGAATGCTGTGCCGCGAACTTCCTTGGGCGGAGCCGGGCACAGCCTTCCAAGCTCTGGCGGCGCACGCCCCACTGGTGTTTCTGGACAGCGCCGCCACCGGCGACCCCCGCGCAACAACCAGTTATATCGCGCTGGACCCGCTGGCGGTGCTGCGGCTGAATGAGGCTTGCGAACTTCCGCCCTGGCTGGCCGAGGCACGCCCGCAAGATGACACCTGCCCGCCGGATTGGCCATTTATCTTCAAGGGCGGCGCCATTGGCTGGCTGGGCTATGCAGCTGGGCTGGCGCAGGCGGGCATAGACCCCCGCCACGCGCCGATTTCCGGCCTTCCCCCCGGCTGGTTCGGCATGTTCGATCTGATTCTGGGCTTCGACCATGCCGCGCGGCGCTGCTTCGCCCTGGCGGCGGAAAGACCTGATGCAAGTGCTACCCAGCGCATTGCGGGACTGGCGGCACGCCTTGCCATACCGCATGGCCTGCCTGTTTTGCCGCCGGTGGCGTGGCAGGCGGAACTGCCCCGCCCCGCTTATGAGGCCAGGGTTGAACGCCTGCGCGCCTATATCGCCGCCGGGGATGTGTATCAGGCGAATTTCACCGCCCGTTTCACCGCCCCCCGTCCGGCAGGCTTCACCCCCGCCGCCTGCCATGCCGCCTTGCGCGCCCGCAGCCCCGCCCCGTTTGGCGCGTTTATCGACACAGGCGAGGGCGTGGCCCTGTGCAGCGCCTCACCGGAGCGTTTTCTCTCCGTGCAGGCAGATGGCCATGTGGAAGCGCGGCCCATAAAAGGCACTGCCCCACGCCATGCGGACCCAGCGCGGGATGCCGCCAGCGCCGCCGCCCTGCGCGCCGACCCCAAGGAGCGCGCCGAAAACCTGATGATCACCGATTTGCTGCGCAACGATCTCGGCCGGGTATGCGCCTTCGGTTCCGTGCAGGTGCCGGAGCTGTTCAGCGTGGAAAGCTTCGCCCAGGCGCATCATCTGGTCTCCGCCGTTACCGGCCAGTTGCGCCCGGGCCTGAACGCCGCCGCGCTGCTGCTGGCCGCGTTTCCCGGCGGCTCCATCACCGGCGCGCCCAAGCACCGGGCCATGCAGATTATCGACGAGTTGGAGGAAGGACCGCGCGGCGCCTATTGCGGCGCCATCGCCTGGATCGGGCTGGATGGCGCGATGGATAGCTCCATCATCATCCGCACCATCACCGCCACGCCGGACATGCTATACGCCCAGGCCGGGGGCGGTATTACCTGGGACAGCAGCCCGGCTTCGGAGTATGACGAGATGATGCTGAAGCTCTCGCCCCTTATCGCCCATGGCTGAAACCATCTGGCTTAACGGCGCGCTGCTGCCCGCCGCGCAAGCCGGTATTTCCACCGCCGATCGCGGCTTCACGCTGGGGGATGGGCTGTTCGAGACTCTGCGCCTGCATGGCGGCGCGGCGCTGGACGTGCCGGCGCATTTCGCGCGGCTTGCGGCGGGGGCTGAGTTGCTGCGCCTGCCTTTGCTCTTCGATGCCACTGAGATGGCAACGATGCTGACGCGGACCGCCGCCGCCAACGGGCTGCAAGAGGGCGGGCTGCGCCTGACGCTGACCCGCGGCCCCGGCCCGCGCGGGCTGCTGCCGCCCGAACCGCCCACGCCCACCGTGCTGATAATTGCTTTCCCGGCGGCTGAGCCGCGGCCGGTTAGCGCCATTATCGCCCGGGGTATTACCCGGGATGCTGCCTCGCCCCTCTGCCGCGTGAAAACCCTGAACTATCTGCCGAACATTCTGGCCCGGCTGGAGGCGCAAGAGCGCGGGGCGGACGAAGCCATCATGCTCAACCATGCCGGACACGTGGCCGGGGCCAGCATCGGCAATGTTCTGGTGCGCGTTGGCGGCTTGTGGCTTACCCCGCCGCTTGCCGACGGCGCCTTGCCCGGCATACGCCGTGCGAAGCTGCTGGCTGCCGGGCTGGTGAGGGAAGCACCCATAGACCAGGATACGCTGCAAAAAGCCTCAGCCCTTTGCATCAGCAATGTGCTGGCGCTGCGGCCGGTTACCGCGCTGGAAAACGCGGCCCTGCCCGCCGTGACGTTGGATGAGGCTGGCGTTAGCGGGTGACGCGGCGTTTGTTCTAGGAATGTTCCAGGTGGAACATGAATGGGGAATTTAGGTAATAACGTGATGTTAGACGTTGAGGATGAAGAACTTTGATTTTGCGGAGAAATTGGTTGACATGA
>JAGWOU010000017.1 GCA_028870815.1 Rhodospirillales bacterium
TGGGGATGACCGCCCCCGCCGGAGCCAGCACGACTTTCAGGCCCGTGCGCGCAGTGGGCGCGCCGCAGACCACGGAAAGTTCCGCCCCGCCCGCCGTCACGCGGCAGGCGCGCAGGCGGTCGGCATTGGGGTGGGGCTGCGCTTCGATGATTTGGGCGATGGTGAAGGGCTTGAGCGCCTCGGCCTTGTTCTCGACGCCTTCAACTTCAAGGCCGATCTTGTTGAGGGTGGCGAGGATGTCCTCCAGCGAGGCGTCGGTGTCCAGCCAGGTTTTCAGCCAGGAGAGGGAGAATTTCATCGCTTAAATTCCTTCGTGCAGGCTGGCGGGGGTGAGGGGTGAGACCCCGTAATGGCGCAGCCAGCGCACGTCGCTTTCAAAAAACAGCCGCAGATCGGCGATGCCGTGCTTGAGCATGGTGATACGCTCCAGCCCCACGCCGAAGGCGAAACCCTGGAAGCGGCGCGGGTCGATGCCGCAATTGGCGAGCACGTTGGGGTGAACCATGCCGGAGCCACCGATTTCCAGCCAATCCGTACCGCCGCCGATCTCGCCAGTTTTCCTGTTCCAGGCGATGTCGACTTCCATGGAAGGTTCTGTGAAGGGGAAGTAGCTGGAGCGTAGCCGGACGGGCAGTTCCGGAACGCCGAAATAGGCGCGCAGGAAGTCGATCAGGCAGCCTTTCAGGTGGCCGAGCGTGATACCCTCACCAATTACCAGCCCCTCGCATTGGTGGAACATGGGGGAGTGGGTGGCATCGTGGTCGGCGCGGAAGGTACGGCCGGGCACGATGATGCGGATAGGAGCGGGTGAGGCGCTGAGCCCCTCGGTTTTGGCCCATTCCAGCATGGTGCGGATCTGCACTGGAGAGGTGTGGGTGCGCAGCACCGGCGGGCGGGCATTTTCCGCCGCCTGGAGATAGAACGTGTCCATCATCGCGCGGGCGGGATGATGGGAGGGGATGTTGAGGGCGGAGAAATTATTCCAGTCGCTCTCGATATCCGGGCCTTCGGCGATGGTGAAGCCCATGGTGGCGAAGATGGCGGCCAGCTCCTCCTGCGTGCGGGAGAGCGGATGCATCGCGCCCACCGAATCCGGGCGGGGCGGCTGGGTGACATCGATGCGCTCGGCGGCGAGCTTTTGTTCCAGGGCCTGCGCATCCAGCACCGCGCGGCGCGTGGAAATTGCATTGGTGATTTGCGTTTTTACAAGATTTATCTCGGCGCCAGCGGATTTGCGGGCTTCGGCGTCCATTCCGCTCAGCGATTTTAACAGCATCGTCACATTGCCGTTTTTGCCCAGCAGAGAGACGCGCAAATCCTCCAGCAAAGCCGCGTCCGCGGCCGCGATGGCGGGCAGCGCCGCCTCCACCAGACTCTTCAAATCATCGCTCTGCATCTTGAATCTGCCTCTATCTTACGGGGCAGGGCAGACCGCGAGCCGCCGGAAATGTCAAGCCGGGCAGCGCAGCCAGGGCGAAAACGAGGCTAAAACCCCAGTTTTCAAGGGTGTTACAAATAATCAACAGAGATGAAGAAAATTGTTGAAGCGGTGGAAACCTTTGTGAGTTGAACAATTTACGTTAATGTGGCGCTTGACCCTTCCCAGCCGGGAAGAGTACAGCCGCAATGTCTGCGCAATCATCGTGATTGCGCAACCATTTGGCTAAATTTTGCTCACTCAATTTCGGACAGGGATCGGTTCCTACCATGAAAATCAAAGCACTGGGCGCTCTTGCCGGCCTGGCCCTACTGGCAGCCTGCTCCTCCAACCCCGCCAGCACCGCTTCCAACACTGGGACCGGCGCTGAGGCTTCGACCGGCCCGGCTCCGGGCTCCGAGCAGGATCTGGTTGCCAATGTCGGCGACCGCGTGTTCTACGCCTTCAATCAGTCCAGCCTGTCCAGCGACGCTGACGCGACCCTGGGCAAACAGGCCGCTTGGCTTGCCAAGTATCCTTCCGTTAACGTGCTGATCGCCGGCAATGCCGACGAGCGCGGCACCGAGACCTACAACCTGGCGCTGGGCCAGCGCCGCGCCAATGCCGCCCGCGACTACCTGGTTGCCCAGGGTGTTGCGTCTTCGCGCATCCAGACCATCTCCTATGGTAAGGATTGCCCGGTTGCCGCTGGCAATGACGAGTCTGCCTATGCGCAGAACCGTAATGCGATCACTTCCGTTCAGGGTTTCAACCCGCAGAACTGCAAGTAATAGGTTTTCTCCCGGCCCTGCGCCGTGAGTGAAGCAAACCGGCGGTCCGAAAGGCCGCCGGTTTTGTTTTGGGCGCTCCCGCGCCTATATTTGCCTGCATCCGTAGGCTCAGACTGGAGTTTCAATGCGCTACCGAATTCCGCTTCTTGCCGCCGCACTGCTGATGCCGCTTGGTGCGTACGCCCAGCCGCTGATTCAGAGCCAGGAGGGCATCGCCCTGCAAAACGAGATTCTGCAACTGCAACAGCAGCTTCAGCAACTTCAAGCCCAAGGCGGGGGTAATGGCGGATCTTCGCTGGGCGGCAGCGCCCCGCCGCCGGCCTCCGGCAATGGAACGAGCAACGCGCTGCTGCCGAGCCTGTTGACGCAGGTGCAGCAATTGCAGGCGCAGGTGCAGACCCTGAATGGTGAAGTTTCCGATCTGCAACACCAGCAGCAGACGCAGAATGACCAGACGCAGAAAGAAATCGGCGACCTGAAATTCCAGATGACCAACGGCGCTGGTGCGACGCCCGGCGCCCAAACGCAGGCCGCGCCGGGCACGGCCGGGCAAGGTACAGTCGCGCCGCCTCCGCCGCCTGTCGCGCCGCAAGCCGCCGCGCCGGACGACCCGAAGGCTGCCTTGCAGGCCGCGATTGGGGCTTACCAGAAGCATGATTATGCCACCGCCCAAAAGCTGGCGCAGGGTATTGTCACCCACCATAAATCCGCGCCGCAGGCTTACCGGGCGCAGTATCTGGTGGCGCAAAGCTATACGGCTGAAGGTGACCCAAGGAGCGCTGCCGTGGCGTATTACAACACCTACAACATGAACAAGTCCGGCACATACGCGCCGCACTCCATGCTGGGGCTGGCCTCGTCGCTCGCCGCGATTCACCAGGACCAAGAAGCGTGCGAGACGCTGGCTTCGCTGAATAGCCAATACACCACGCCGCCTCCGGGGATGAAAAGCGAGATCGACGCGGTATCCAACCGCGCGCATTGCCAGTAGCTGACGCCTTCGCCGCGGCAATGGCGCGGCTGCTGCCGCCGGAGGGCGCGCCGCGCGTGGCGGTGGCGGTTTCCGGCGGGGCGGACAGTACTGCTCTGGCGTTGTTGACCCGGGATTACTGCAAGCGCCGGGGTGGCGCGATGCTGGCGCTGATTGTGGACCACGGTCTGCGTAAAGAATCGGGCGCCGAGGCGGAGTTGACGGTTATGCGCCTCGCGGCGCGGGGCATAGAGAGCCAGTTGCTTACCCTGAATTTGTGCCCTGGCGCCGCGTTGCAGGAGCGCGCCCGCCATGCCCGACACGAGGCGTTGGCCAAGGCCGCAAGCGATGCCGGGTTTCTGCATCTCGCCCTCGGCCACCACAGGGATGACCAGTTTGAGACCGTGGCGATGCGAGCGCGACATGGCTCTGGCGGGTTGGAAGGCATGGCGGGCTGGAGCGCCCGCAACGAGGTGGTGTTGATCCGCCCGCTGCTGGGCATCCGTGCGGCTGAATTGCGGGATTATTTGCGAGCGCAGGGAATGGAGTGGGTGGAAGACCCTTCCAACCAGTCGCCAAAATTCGAGCGGGTTAGAATTCGCCAGGCGGGCGGGGGTCTGCCCCCGCGTGACCCGGCTGAGCGCGTGGCGCAAGAGCAGGAAGTGGCGGATTTCCTCGCCCGGCGGGCTAGGCTGTATCCCGAAGGCTATGCGGTGCTGGACGCCGCTGCCGTACCCCCCGCGGCCTTGGCCGCTTTGTTGAGAACCATTGGCGGGCGTGCCCATGCCCCTCGACATGAGGCGGTTTCACGCCTGGCCGCCTGTTTGCGTGCGGCGACTTTGGGTGGGGTTCGCATTGCCCCGGCGGGCCGGCTAGGGCCAGGGTGGTTGCTGGCAAGGGAACCCGCCGCCTGTGCCCCTCCTGTTCCGGCGGTTAGCCATGCGCTTTGGGACGGGCGCTTCGTACTTACTGACCCGCGGGGCATGGCGAGCTTTGGTGCGTTGGGCCCGGATGCGGCGAGATTCCGAGGGTTTGGAGGGATGCCCAGCCTTGTGCTGCGCGGGCTTCCGGCGCTGCGGGATGCGCAAGGGGGCGTGGTTTTTCCCGTGCCGGCGGTATTCTGCCCGCCTATGCCAGCCACGGCGCGGCCGTTTCAGTCTTAACCTGAAACACGATTTATTTGTGCTGGGCTAGGAATTCTGTGCATTATGCCCAAGTGAGCTCAAGGGAAACTCCGTGCCTATGAGAGGGCGGAGGAACCGATTGAAAGAATTGGAATAGTCTAGATGAATAATCTGGGTCGAAATATTGCGCTGTGGGTTGTGGTGGCATTGTTTTTGGTGGTGCTGTTCAACGTGTTCCAGCCATCCAGCACGCAAAACAACTCATCGGAGATTGCTTATTCCAGCTTCCTGGATGAGGTGAAGAACAATCAGGTTCAAAGTGTTACCATCGCTGGGAATGACATCACCGGCACCACGAAGGATGGCAAAAGCTTCGAGACTTATGCGCCCGCGGATCAGACGCTGGTCTCCAAGCTGACGGATGCGGGCGTTAACGTATCCGCCAAGCCTGAGGGTGACACCATGAACCCGCTGCTGCGCGCGCTGCTTAATTGGGCGCCGATGCTGCTGATTCTGGGCGTGTGGATATTCTTCATGCGCCAGATGCAGTCTGGTGGTGGCCGGGCAATGGGCTTTGGAAAATCTCGCGCGCGGCTGCTGACCGAGAAGCAGGGCCGCGTGACGTTCGAGGATGTTGCCGGCATTGACGAGGCCAAGGGCGAATTGCAGGAGATTGTGGAGTTCCTGCGCGATCCGCAGAAATTCCAACGCCTGGGCGGTAAGATTCCCAAAGGCTGTTTGCTGGTAGGCCCGCCGGGCACGGGTAAGACGCTGCTGGCCCGCGCCATTGCGGGTGAGGCGAATGTGCCGTTCTTTACCATTTCCGGCTCGGATTTCGTCGAGATGTTCGTTGGTGTCGGTGCGTCCCGCGTGCGCGACATGTTCGAGCAGGGCAAGAAGAACGCGCCGTGCATTATCTTCATCGACGAAATTGACGCCGTGGGCCGGCATCGCGGTGCCGGGCTCGGCGGCGGCAATGACGAGCGCGAGCAGACATTGAACCAGATGCTGGTGGAGATGGACGGGTTCGAGTCCAATGAGGGCGTGATCCTGATTGCCGCCACCAACCGACCGGATGTGCTGGACCCGGCGCTGCTGCGCCCGGGCCGGTTCGACCGCCAAGTTGTGGTGCCGAATCCAGATGTGACCGGCCGAGAGAAGATATTGAAAGTGCATATGCGCAAGGTGCCTCTGGCCTCTGACGTGGATGCCAAGACCATCGCGCGTGGCACGCCGGGTTTCTCGGGCGCTGACCTTGCCAATCTGGTAAACGAGGCGGCGCTGCTGGCCGCGCGTATCGGCAAGCGCGTGGTGGCCATGGCCGAGTTCGAGCACGCGAAGGACAAGGTGCTGATGGGTGCCGAACGGCGCTCGCTGGTGATGTCCGACGATGAGAAGAAGATGACCGCTTATCACGAAGGCGGGCATGCGATCTGCTCCATCACTCTGCCGGAATGTGACCCGGTGCATAAGGCCACGATCATTCCGCGCGGCCGGGCGCTGGGCATGGTGATGAGCCTGCCGGAAGGCGACCGTTACTCCATGAGCAAGGTGAAGCTGCTGCAACAACTGATTATGGCCATGGGCGGACGCGCGGCGGAGGAATTAGTGTTTGGGCCGGACAAGGTCTCCAACGGCGCTTCCGGCGATATCAAGATGGCGACCGACACCACGCGCCGGATGGTTTCCGAATGGGGCATGTCTGAGAAGCTGGGCATGGTTTCATACGTGGATAGCGGGCAGGAGGTGTTCCTCGGCCACTCGATGGGAGGCGGAAAGAATGTCTCCGAAGCGACGGCAAGGGAGATTGATGACGAGGTGCGCCGGATCATCGATCATGCCTATGCCGAGGCGAAGCGCATCCTGACCGAGCGGCGCGAGGATCTGGAGCATCTGGCGCAAGGGCTGCTGGAATACGAAACGCTCTCCGGCGATGAGATTCAGATGGTGCTGCGCGGTGAGAAGATCGTCCGCAAAGTGGTGGACGAACCGATGCAGGACGGGAACCGCCGTGGCTCGGTGCCCACCGCGGCGCCGAAGCCCGATGTTCCCGGTGGGCTGGGGCCGGTTCCGGCCTAAGACAGCCGCCCACAAAAACGGAAAACCCTTCCGCTCTGGCGGAGGGGTTTTTTATTTGGCCGGAAATACTCCTTCGCGCACCTCGCGCGCATATTCAGCCAGGGCCTTGGTGATAAGCCCCGCGCCGTCGAGATATGTTTTGGCAAAGGAAGGCGCGTTGCCGGGGTTGAGGCCGAGCACGTCGTGCAGCACCAGAACCTGCGCGTTTGTTCCAGGCCCGGCGCCGATGCCGATGGTGGGAATGGGAAGCTTGGCGGTAATTTCCGCCGCGAGTTCGGAGGGAATGGCCTCCATCAGCAGCATGCGTGCCCCGGCATCAGCCAGGGCCAGAGCGTCCTCAAGCAATTGAGCCGCGGCCTCGGGCGTTTTGCCCTGGCGCTTGAAGCCGCCGATCTGGCGCACATGCTGGGGCGTTAGTCCGATATGGGCGCAAACCGGCACGGCGCGGCGGGAGAGGAAAGCGATTGTTTCCACCATTGTGGCACCGCCCTCCAGCTTCACAATCTGCGCACCGGCCTTCAACAACCGGGCACAGGCGGCGAAAGCCTGGGCGGGGCTTTCCTCGAAGCTGCCGAAGGGTAGGTCCGCCATGACCAGCGGCTTGGTGACCGTGCGGGCGACGATGCCGGTATGATATTCCATCTGGTCCAGGGTCACCCGCAGCGTATCGGCCTCTCCGCCGACCACCATGCCCAGGGAATCGCCGATGAGAAGCGCATCTATCCCGGCCGCCTCGGCAAGCCGCGCGGCGGTGACATCATAGGCCGTGACCATCGTCAATTTACGGCCTTCGCGCTTTGCCTTGTCCCAGGCGGCCAGCGATCTGCTCATATCAATTGTCCTTCGGGTTGGCGGCGCGGGAAGCCAGGCCTAATGCAAAGGCGACGGCTTGGGCGCGGATTTCATCGCGGGTGCCAGTGAAAATCTGGTGTTCGGCGAGGCTGCCCTTTGCCGTGGCCAAGCCAAACCACACGGTGCCGACAGGCTTTTCAGGGCTTCCGCCATCTGGCCCGGCAATGCCGGTGACGGAGATCGCGGCATCCGCGCCGAGGCATTTTCTGGCACCTTCCGCCATCGCCTTTGCCACCTGCGAGGAGACGGCGCCATGTTCGGTGATCATTGCCTCCGGCACGCCAAGCATCTTGGTCTTGGCCTCGTTGGCGTAGCTGACGGCGCCGTTGGTAAAGACGGCGGAACAGCCAGGGACGGCGGTGAGCGCCGCGGCAACCAGCCCGCCCGTGCAGCTTTCGGCCGTGGCGAGGGTCATGCCATGGGTCTTGTAAAGTTCGATCAGTTCAGCGGCGTTCATAGAGGCAATACCCGGTAAAGAATAAACAAGGCGGCCAGGGCCAGAAGCCCCGCGATGATATCGTCACCCATGATGCCGAATTCATCCTTGCGCCGGTCCGCCCAGCTTACCGGCCAGGGTTTCCAGATGTCGAACAGCCGGAACAGCGCAAAAGCCAGTAATGCGCCCGGGATGCTGGCGGCACGCAATGCCAGAAGCGGGATCATCTGCCCGGCGATTTCGTCTATCACGATCCAGCCTGGGTCTTCTCCTGCTTGCGGTAGTTGCCGGATGGCGTAGAGGCCCAGCGCCGTAGCCGCGATGATGCCCGCCAGTACCGCCAGATGCCCGGCCGGCAGAAGCAGGCAGCCAAAGGCCAGGCCAACCAGGGAGCCAAACGTGCCAGGAGCCTTCGGCGCCCAGCCGGCACCGAAACCAGCAGCGATGAAACGCCAGGGGGCTATTGTTGCGGCAGCCATTTTGCGACGGGAGACACGGCGGAGCCGGTGAGCAGAGCGCGGTAGATGGTGATGTTTTCAGACACGCGCTGAACATAATTGCGCGTTTCGCTGAAGGGAATTTCCTCCAGCCAGTCGATCATATTGGCGCCGCCAGGGTTGGCGCCAAGCTCCGGGTCGCCATTTTCGCCCAGCCAGTTGGCGACATTGGTGGGGCCCGCATTATACGCCGCGATGGCAAGCGGCAGGCAGTCGCCGAAATTCCTGATCTCCTGCGCGAGATAGCTGGCGCCGAGGGCTATGTTTTGGGTGGGGTCGAACAGATTATCGGCGGGTAACCCATATTTTTCACCCGTAAGAAGCGCGGTGGAAGGCAGCAGTTGCATCAGCCCGATAGCGCCGGCACCAGAGACGATGATGGGGTTGAAGCTGCTCTCCTGCCGCATGATGCCGAGTGAAATGGCCGGATCCAGGATGGAGGAAGGAGGGCTGTACGGTATCGGCCAGCCTTCGCGCATAAGCATTTGGCCGGAAATGCCGGCAAGCCGCGCGATGGTGACGGATGATTGAGGAAAGCCGAGCCCCAGGGCGAGTTTTGCCGCCATCAGGCGGGATTTGTCGTCCAGGGCCGTCTGGCCGATCCGGTCCAGGAAGATTTGCGCGTCATGCGGATCGTTCATCTGCACCAGAAGCACGGCGGCGCGGGGCAACTCACCCAGGCCGAAATCCAGCGCATCCTGGGCGGTGAAGCCAGGCTCCGCGACGGCTTTGATGCGCGCCGCCAATTGCTGAGGTGTTTCGCCCAGGGCGAGTGCCGCGAGCTGGCCATAAAACGTATCCGGGTATTCGGCGGCGCGAGCATAGTCTTGCTGGGCGGCGGCGCCGGTTTCGCTGCGCCCTAGCCAATAATATGCCCGGGCCTGAGAAATGACGGCGGAGGACGAGGAGGCGAGGTCCTGAAACCAGGTGGCGGCCTCCTGCGGTTGTTTGAGGAAGCGCAGAAGCAGGAAGCCGGCGAGAAAATCACGATCCACGACTTGCCCGCGCGCGGTGGCGCCGGAGATCGGCGGATTGACGGCGACAACCACC
Source organism: Rhodospirillales bacterium (assembly GCA_028870815.1). Classification (GTDB taxonomy): domain Bacteria; phylum Pseudomonadota; class Alphaproteobacteria; order Acetobacterales; family Acetobacteraceae; genus Acidocella. The sequence goes on from JAGWOU010000017.1 coordinate 9,217, forward strand.
TGATAGGCGCTTTTGGCGTCTCCCTGCATCAGCAAAGCGCGGGCGAGTTCGTTCTGGGCGGGCCAGAAGAGTAGCTGCTGGTCCGAATCCGCAGCCGCCATGGCTGCTTTGCCTTGGCCTTCCCATAGTTGCGCGGCTGCTTTATCCTCGCCTGCTTCGTGCAGCGCCTGCACCTGGGTGATGAAGGGCGGTGTGATTGTGGGGGTTGTGGGCAGGTAAAGCCCTGACGCCTGAATCTCCCGCAGTTTCAGCAGGCCCTGCATGGGCCAGTCCGGATTGGCGTTTATGAAAGCCTGGATTTCATCGGCGCTGCCGCCGCCGGAGCTAATAAGGCGGAAGAAGGTGACGAGCTTAACCACCAGGGGATCGCCAGTGGCGGTGGCCAGCTGCTCCGCCTGGGAAAACTGGTCCGCATGCACGTCGGTCATGATTTGCGGTGTGGCGGCGGTCTGTGCCAGCGCGCAAGCCGGCATGAATAACAATGGCAAGGCGGCCAGGAGCTTCATGCGCGGTATTCTAGCAGTGCTACCGGCGCGGGCCAAACCCTACCAGGCGGCGCTTGCCCCCGTTGGCAGAGAAGTTTAGGTGGATTGCTGGACCAAACGCCTCAAGGACCAAATATGTTTCACGGCTCTTTTACCGCCCTCGTCACGCCTATGCGCGAGGACGGGCGTATCGACGACGAGGCGTTTATCCGCTTTGTCGATTGGCAGATTCTGGAAGGCAGCAACGGCGTTGTGCCGGTTGGCACAACCGGCGAATCCCCAACCTTGAGCCATGACGAACATAAACATGTGGTTGAGATGGCGGTGAAGGCGGCCAAGGGCCGGGTGCCTGTAATGGCCGGCGCCGGCTCCAATTCCACCGCCGAGGCGATTGGACTGGCCCGCCATGCCGAAGCTGCGGGGGCGGATGCGGTGCTGGTGGTGACGCCCTACTACAACAAGCCCACGCAGGAAGGGTTGTTTCAGCATTACAAGGCCATTGCGGAATCGATGGCGCTGCCGCTGTTCATTTACAACATTCCCGGCCGTTCGGTGATCGACATGTCCGTGGAGACGATGGCCCGTTTGGCGGAGATTAAAAACATCGTGGGGGTGAAGGACGCCACCGCGAACCTCACCCGCCCGCTGCACACTACCCGCGCCTGCGGACCGGATTTCGTTCAGATGTCCGGTGAGGACCATACGGCGCTGGCCTATCTGGCCTCCGGCGGGCATGGCTGCATTTCAGTGACTGCCAATGTGGCGCCACGGCTTTGCGCCCAGATGCATAGCGCCTGGGCGAAGGCCGACGTGAAGGCGGCTATGGAGATCCAACGGCGCCTGGTGCCGCTGCATGACGCGATGTTCTGCGAAAGCAATCCAGGGCCAGTTAAATACGCGGCTTCGCTGTTGGGCTTTGGCGCCAACCATGTGCGCCTGCCGCTGGTGCCGGTTTCATCCGCTTCGGCGCAGAGGGTGCAGGCGGCGATGCGGGAAGTCGGTTTGCTGAATTGAGTAAGGAAAAGAAGAAATCCGCCTTCATCTCCCATGGCATTGCGGCGCAGAACCGCAAGGCGAGGCACGACTATAAGATTCTCTCGACGGTTGAGGCGGGCATTGTGCTGAAGGGCGTCGAGGTGAAATCCTTGCGGCTTGGCCGGGCGCAGCTAACCGAAGCCTGGGCTGGCGAGCGCGACGGCGAATTGTTCCTGTTCAACCTGTATATCCCGGAATATCAGAGCGGTGTGCTGTCGCGCTTTGACGTGCGCGGCATGCGCAAGCTGCTGGTGAAGCGCAAGGAGCGTAACCAGATTTTTGGGGCAATTTCGCGCGAGCGCCAGACCATCGTGCCGCTCGACATATTCTTCAATGACCGAGGACTGGCGAAGGTGACGCTGGGCATAGCCGAAGGTAAGCAGAAGGCCGACAAGCGCCAAGCCGCCGCTGCGCGCGACTGGCAGCGCGACAAGGCGCGGCTGCTGCGCAACCGCTAGACGGTCAGGCGAGGAGCCGCCGGATCGCGGTCACGATCTCCTCGAACATCTCCTGAGTGATCCGTCCGGTATTCACATTATACTGGGAGGTGTGAAAGCTGTCCGCCAGCAACAGCCTATTCTCCAGCTGGTGCAGAGCCCCATGCCGGAAGGCATGGCGGCTGGGCTTGAGCCGCAAGCCCTGCAAAATGGATTCATGCGCCTTGCCGCCGATGGCCAGAAGGACCTTCAGGTTTGGCATCGCCGCGATCTCGTCGGCCAGGAACGGCAGGCAGTGGTTTTTGTCTGATGTTTCGAGCTTATGCTGGGGCGGCGCGCAGCGCACGGCGTTGGTGATGCGGCAATCCAGCATTTTAACCCCGTCATCTGGCCGCTCCTTGAATTCGCCCGCCGCGAAGCCAGCCTTTATTAGCGCCGGATAGAGCAGGCGGCCTGCCACGTCACCAGTAAAAGGGCGTCCGGTTCTGTTAGCGCCATTAACGCCCGGAGCTTGCCCAACAACGAGCAGCCGCGCAGTGAGAGGACCGAAACTTGGTACGGGCGCATTGAACCAATCTGGATGCAGAGCGCGGTATTCTTGCCGATACGCAACAAGGCGAGGGCAAAATCCGCAGTCGCGTTCTGGTAAAATATTGGATTTGCCGTTCATTCGTCATCCTCACGCTCGTTGCGCGTGCGCGCATCTTGCGGCCGGCGGGAAAATTCCTTTGCAATGTCATCAAGTTCGACGAACTGATCAGCTTGGCGTCGCAGCTCATCGGCGATCATTGGCGGACTAGTGCGGATCGACGAGATGACGGTTACGCGCACACCTTTGCGTTGCACGGCTTCTACGAGGCGACGAAAATCAGAATCACCAGAGAATAGAATGGCATGATTAAGAAATGGCGCGAGTTCCAGCATGTCGATCGCGAGCTCAATGTCCATGTTTCCTTTAATGCGGCGGCGCCCCAGCGCATCGACAAACTCCTTAGCCGGTTTGGTCACGAGGCTGTAACCATTATAGGCTAGCCAATCTGTTAGTGGCTTAAGTGGCGAATATTCCTCAGTCTCTAGCAGCGCCGAATAGTAATAGGCACGCAGAAGATTTGTTTTCGAACCAAAAAGATCAAGCAACTTCCGGTAGTCAATATCAATGCCAAGGCTGCGCGTGGCCGCGTAAAGATTGGCGCCGTCAATAAATAGCGCCGTGCGTTCTTGTTCTAAAAGCCGCATGTTGAAGATCATTCCTCTTGAAATAAAGGATTAAAGGTGATGTACATGGGTTAAGAAATGTTAGTAATTCTTTTAGGTGTGAACCGAATTTTCCTTTCTGTGTTGATGGGCATTCTCTTCTTATGATCCTGATCGCCATCGGAGCCAATCTGGCAGGCGGGGACGGCATAACGCCGATGGAGACATGCGCGGCGGCGGCGGGTGCTATACGAGCTATTCAGGGGCTTGAGTTCGTGGCCCTTTCGCTTTGGTATCGTACCAGGGCCATTCCGGCCTCCAGCCAGCCGGACTATTGCAATGGCATGATCCGCATGCGTGGAGAGATCGACCCCGCGGCGCTTCTGCGGCAACTCCATGAAATCGAGATAAAATTTGGCCGCGAGCGGTCTGCGCCCAATGCCGCGCGAACGCTGGACCTTGATATCATTGACATGGCGGGCATCATTCGTGCCACGCCTGATCCAGTGTTGCCGCACCCCCGCGCACACCTGCGTGCCTTCGTGTTGCGGCCGCTTCTGGATGTGAACCCAGCCTGGCGGCACCCGGTGCTGAAGCAGAATGTCACCACTTTGCTGGCGGAGCTTCCCCCGCAAGCGATTGAACCCTGGCATGACGACCCGTAAATGCGGGGCAAATGAGCTTGCCTCGCCGCCGCGGCTGAGGTAAGGCACTCGTTCAATTTTTGCCTGGAGCGTACCCCTATGGCCCGCGTGACCGTTGAAGACTGCGTTTTGAAGGTGCCGAACCGCTTTGAGCTGGTTCTGCTCGCGGCGCAGCGTGCCCGCAATATCAGCCGCGGCGAGCAGCTGACCATTGACCGGGACAATGACAAGAACCCGGTGGTGGCGCTGCGCGAGATCGCCGATGAGACGGTGGAGCTGCCGCATCTGGAGCAGGATCTGATCAAATCCCTATCGCGCGTGCCCGAGCCGGAGCCAGTGGATGAAGAGGTGATGGATCTGATCCCGACCGATCAGAACATCTTCGGCCTGCAGGATGTCTCCGCCGAGGAAGAGGCCGCCGCCATGGCTGCCGAGGGCGAGGACATCATGTCCGCCGAGGATATCCAGGCCGCGATCGAGGCGGAGCTCGGCGGCAAATCCTCGCGCCGCTAATACCATGCTGCGGACAGGCTGCTGGCGTTTGAGCCTGGTCCGCGCCACTGAA
>JAGWOU010000377.1 GCA_028870815.1 Rhodospirillales bacterium
CAGTTCCTCAATGCGCTTCACATACTTAATCGCGCCGGCCGGCAGCTGCCCCCAGCTGCGCGCGCCCTGGGTGCTGTCGCTCCAGCCTTCCATCACTTCATAAACCGGCTGGGCCATGGCCTGAGCCGCCATCCCGGCAGGTAGATGCCGGAAATGCTGGCCGTCGATCATGTAGCCGGTGCAGATTTTCAGCTCCTTGAAGCCGTCCAGAACGTCCAGCTTGGTCAGCGCCAGCCCCTGCACGCCGCCCACCTTCACCGCCTGGCGCACCATCGCGGCGTCGAACCAGCCGCAGCGGCGCTTGCGTCCGGTCACCGTGCCGAATTCATGCCCGCGCTCGCCCAGCAATTGGCCGGTTTCGTCATGCAGCTCGGTCGGAAACGGGCCTGACCCCACGCGTGTGGTGTAAGCCTTGGCAATGCCCAGCACGCGCCCCGCCGCGTCCGGCCCCATGCCGCTGCCCGCCCCCGCCGTGCTGGCCACGGTGTTGGAGGAGGTGACGAACGGATAGGTGCCGTGATCCACATCCAGCATCACCGCCTGAGCGCCCTCGAACAAAATCTTCTCGCCCTTGGCTTTCGCCTCGGCCAGACGCTCCCACACCGGCTCCGCGAAAGGCAGCAGCTTCGGGGCCAGCGCCAGCAGGTCCGCCAGCAGGTCCTCTTTTTTAAAGGTCGGCGCGCCAAGGCCAGCCAACAGGGTGTTATGGTGCAGCAGCAGCTCGTCCAGCTTGGCGGAAAGCGTCTCCGGCTCCGCCAGATCGCACATGCGGATGGCGCGGCGGGCCACCTTGTCCTCATAGGCGGGGCCGATGCCGCGCCCGGTGGTGCCGATCTTGCGGTCACCGCGCGCAACCTCGCGGGCGGCGTCCAACGCCGCGTGCAGCGGCAGAATCAGCGGCGCGTTCTCGGCAATGCGCAGCGTCTCGGGCGTCACTTTCACGCCCTGGGCGGAAACGCGCTCAATCTCGGCCAGCAGCGCGGTCGGGTCCACCACCACGCCATTGCCGATCACGCCGAGTTTGCCGCTTACCACGCCGGAGGGCAGCAGCGAGAGCTTATAGGTCTGGTTGCCCACCACCAGCGTATGCCCGGCATTATGCCCGCCCTGGAAGCGCACCACGATATCGGCGCGGCTGGCCAGCCAGTCCACAACCTTGCCCTTGCCCTCGTCGCCCCACTGAGCCCCGATGATCGTTACGTTGGTCATTGCAAAATCCTACTCAGGAGAGGGCGGTTATCACGCCGTCGAAGAACAAATGGGTACAGCCGAGACGGCGGGCTTCATCGCCCGGCGCGGCTGCCCGCGCAAGCCCCGGCACGGTGGCATAGCCCTCGGCACGGGCTTTTTGTGCCTGCGCGGCGCTGGTGCCATGCGGCAGATAAAGCCGCGGGCGCAACGCAACGGGCGGGGCCAGACGGATAATATGGTCCGGGAACAGTGTGATGCCGGTAGCGGGCTCGGCATCGCCGCAAAGATACCGCCCCCCGCGCCCCAGTTCCATCTGCTGGCCGGTGGCGAAAATCGTCATGGAAATGCCGGTATGATAGCGATAGCCGCGAAACTCCACGGGGTCCACGGTTAAAGGCAGGCCGGGCAACACCTCCTGCACGGCGGCCACCACCTCGGCCAGCCGCGCCGCCTGAGCACGGCCCGCTTCCGGCAAGCCGGCCGCCATCAAAGCAGGCACGGCGCGGGCAGCCGGGCCGCTCGCGTCCAGCAATTGCAACAGCAGTTCCGTCTGCGCGCCGCCCAGCTCGGCCACGGCGGCGGCATCCTTGCGGTCCAGCGCATGGGCAAGAGCCGGATGCAGGTGCGCGGGTACCGCATCCAGCAGGCTCGGCACCAGCCGGGGAATGGTGAGGTCGACCGAAAGATCCTTCAGCCCCGCCGCCTCCAAGGCAGCGATAGCGGTGAGGATGATCTCGGCATCGGCGGCGGCGGTATCATTGCCGATCAGCTCGATCCCGGCCTGGGAGAGCTGGCGCTCCGGCTGCATCTGCGTGCCACGCACCAGCAGCACCGGGCCGGAATATGCCAGGCGCAGCGGGCGCGGGGCGGAAGCCAGGCGGCTGGTGGCAAGCCGGCCGATCTGCGGTGTTGTGTCCGCCCTTAAGCCCATCATGCGCTGGCTCTCTGGGTCCATAAGCCGGAATGTCTGCTCAGCCGTGGCGGCGCCGGAACCCGCGAACAACGAGTCCTCGAACTCCAGCAAAGGCGGCGTGACGCGCTGATAGCCGTGGGCGGCAAAGCAATCCATGATCGCCTCGGCGGAACGGGCCTGGCGTTCCGCCTCCGGCGGCAGCACATCGGTCAGCCCCGCGGGCAGCAAGGCGGGATGGGTGGTCGGCGTCTCGTTCATCTTCAACCCAGTGATTGGCGCGGCGCTATAACATCATGAGCCAGCAGGGCCAATGGACGGGTGCGCAAC
>JAGWOU010000378.1 GCA_028870815.1 Rhodospirillales bacterium
GCCATACTGTTTCAGGCGCTTTCAGCCAAGCTGGGCGTGGTTACAGGGCGCAATCTGGCAGAGTTATGCCGTACTCACCTGCCCCGCCCCTTAACCAACGCGATGTGGGGGGTGAGCGAGGTGGCCGCCATGGCCACTGATCTGGCGGAGTTTCTGGGCGGGGCGATCGGTCTTTCGCTGCTGTGCCACCTGCCGCTGCTGGCGGGCATGGCGGTAACCGGCTGCGTGACGTGGCTGATGCTGATGCTGGGTGGACGGGGATTTCGCCCGATGGAGCTGATGATCGGGATGCTCGTTTTCATCATCGCGATCTGTTACGTGGCGGAGCTGTTCTTCACCCCGGTGGATTGGGCGGCGGCGGCGGCGGGCTCCGTATTGCCCCGGCTGCCGGATGCCGAGGCGCTGACAATTGCGGTTGGCATTATCGGCGCCACGGTGATGCCGCACGCTCTCTATTTGCATTCCAGCCTTACTCAGCACCGCGTAACGCCCCGCAACGACGAGGAACGCGGCATGCTGCTGCGATTCTCCAACCGCGAGGTGGTGACTGCCCTTAGCGTCGCCGGGCTGGTGAATATGGCGATGGTGATAACCGCTGCTGGCGCGTTTCATGCCGGGCACCGCGAGGTTGCGGATATCGGTACCGCTTACCATACACTTTCGCCGCTTCTGGGCCCTGCCGCCGCGGGGGTGTTCCTGGTCTCGCTGATGGCCTCGGGCATTTCATCCTCCACGGTTGGCACCATGGCGGGCCAGGCGATCATGCAAGGCTTCTCAGGGTTTAAAATTCCCATCTGGGTGCGCCGCGTGGTGACCATGGTGCCCGCCTTCGCGGTAGTGGCCATGGGCATGAATGCGACCAGAGCGCTAGTAATCAGCCAGGTCGTGCTCTCTTTCGCGCTGCCGGTGCCCATGGTGGCGCTTGTGGTGTTCACCCGCCGGCGCGACATTATGGGCCGGTTCGCCAATACCGCGCTGATGAACGGCACCGCGACCGCCAGTGCAGTGGTCATCCTGCTGCTGAACGCGATATTGCTGGTGCAGACCTTGGACTGAAACCGGCTTCTGAGGTTTATTTCGTCCGGGTGATTTTCAAAATCCGCAACAATAGCGGCATGGTAAGCCCCTGCGCCACCACCGAGAACACAACCACACCGAACGTGGCGATGAGCACCTGGTTGCGCATCTGCAAGCCCTGCGGCAGCGAAAGCGCCAGAGCCAGGCCCAGCGCGCCACGTAGGCCGCCCCACCACAGCACGTGCTGGAAACGGAGCGGAATGCGCCGGTCCGAACGATGAAAGACGCCGCAAAGCGGATAGATGGTGAGCGCCCGGCTGACGAGCACGACGAGGACAGAAGCCGCCAGGGCATAATTGCCAAGCTCGCGGAACGGAATTGCCGCCACTGTGATGCCAATGAGCAGGAAGACGAAAGAGTTGGCGATGAATGCCAGGAAATCCCATAGCGCGACGGTGAATTCGCGGCCTCTATCCGACACGAAAACACCCCAGCGGCTTCCGGAAGTGAGGCCAAGATTGCCCATGAGCAGCCCGGCGGTGACAGTGGCGAGCACGCCGGAGCAGTTGAACCGCATGGCCAGCATGAAAGACCCATAGGCAAGCACGGTGGTGACAGCGCTTTCCACCAAGTGGTCCGTGGTGCGCCGGACCAAGACGATGGCGAGCCCAGCGCAAGCCGCACCCGCGAGAATACCGCCGCCCACGGTGATGCTGAGCATTCGGGCCACCTGCCCCGGGCCCAGATGTACCTGGCCGGATGCCTGCACCCAGGCCAGCACCAGCGCGAACAGCACCGCCGCCACGCCATCGTTCAGCAGGCTCTCGCTTTCCACCAGCACGCGCAGCCGGCCATGCACGCCGTTATCCTTGAACATCGCGATGACAGCGACGGGATCCGTTGCCGCAATCAGCACGCCGAACATCAAGGCCGGCTGCAAGGGCCATTTCATCAACACATGACAGGCAGCGGTGACGACCGTCGCCGCGATCATCGTGCCCAGAATGGCGAGTGTCAGAATGGGCAGGGCGTCCTGCCGCAAATCCTTCCACTGGATGTTGATGGCGGCCTCGAACAGCAAAGGCGGCAGAATGATCTCGAAGATAATGTTCTGAGTCAGCACCACACCGAGATGGATCGGGCTGAAAGCCAGCCCGATCCCCGCGACGACAAGGCCGACCGTATAGGGCAGGCGCAGGCGGCGAGCGATGAGAGCGACAGCTATGGCGACGATCATCAGGTCGATCATCGAGGTCAAAAAGTCGTTCATCCGGTTTAAATAGCCGGGCGAAGCCGGATGTAACACCCAAAACCGGTAAAAATCCGCGCTCTAGAGCCGGATCGGTTTAGGTTTGGTCATTCTCATGACCAACCTAAACCGTGAATCCGCCTCTCCTCAATTAATTAGAGCG
>JAGWOU010000018.1 GCA_028870815.1 Rhodospirillales bacterium
TCGCCGCCGGCCAGCGCAACCACCTGATTCTCACCTTCCAAAACCAGCTCGTCCATGCCGCCGCCATGCACCACCCAGGCGGCCTGCGTGCCCAGGTCCCGCAGCGTTTCCGCCACGGGGCGCGCCCAGGAGGGGTCGTACACGCCCATAAGCTGGCGCTTCACGCCAGCGGGGTTCGCCATCGGGCCGGTGAGGTTGAACAGCGTGCGCGTGCCAAGCTCCACCCGTACCGGGGCGGCGTGGCGCAAGGCCGGATGGTGGCGCGGCGCGAACAGGAACACGCAACCAACATCCCGCAGAATACCCGCGAGCTTGCCGATTGGCGGTTCGATTTCGATGCCCAGAGCGGTCAGCACATCCGCAGCACCCGAGCGCGAGGACAGCGCTTTGTTGCCGTGCTTGGCCACAGGCACGCCGCAAGCCGCCAGCACGAAGGTGGTGGCGGTGGAGATATTCAGGCTGGCCGCGCCATCGCCGCCGGTGCCGCATACGTCGATGGCACCCTCCGGCGCCTCGATCCGCGTCATGTGCTGCCGCATCGCAGTCACCGCGCCGGCAAGTTCCGGCACGGTCTCGCCACGGGCGCGCATCGCCATCAGCATCCCGCCGATCTGCGCCGGAGTCGCCTGGCCGTCCATCACCACGCCGAAAGCTTCCTCGGCCTCGGCGGCGGACAGACTCTCCCCCCGGCCGAGCCGGGCCAAAACCGGTTTAAGCGAAGGGCTCACGCCGCAACCCGCACCTTCGCGCCCGAAAGCCGCAGGAAATTGCGCAGAATGTCATGCCCGTGGGAGGTGGCGATGCTCTCTGGGTGGAACTGCACGCCATAAATCGGCAGTTCCGCGTGGCGCAGCCCCATGATGATGTCGTCCTGCGTCCAGGCGGTAGGAACAAGGCTGGCGGGCAGGCTGGCGCGCTGCACAATGAACGAATGGTAGCGCGTGGCGGTGAAGGGATTGGGCAGGCCCGCGAAGACGTCCGAATTATCGTGGAATACCGGGCTGGTTTTGCCATGCACTGGCTCCGGCGCGCGCACCACCTGCCCGCCAAAAGCCTGACCGATGGCCTGATGACCCAGGCAGACGCCAAACAAAGGCAACTTTGCCTCGGCGGCGGCGGTAACCATGTCCAGGCAGATACCGGCCTCGTTCGGGGTGCAGGGCCCAGGTGAGAGCACCACCGCTTCCGGCGCCATGGCCAGCACGTCCTGCGGGCTTAGCGCATCGTTGCGCTTCACCACGCACTCAGCGCCCAAATCACCAAAAAACTGCACCAGATTGAAGGTGAAGCTGTCGTAATTATCGATCAGAAGAATCATGGCTCAACCCTCCGGCGCGGCCACGTAGCGCACCGCATCCTCGGCGGCGCGGAACAAGGCCCGGGCCTTTTGCACACTTTCCATATATTCGGCTTCGGCATCGGAATCAGCCACAACGCCAACGCCTGCCTGCACATACATTTTGCCGTCCTTCACCAGGGCGGTGCGCAGGCCGATACAGGTATCCATGGTGCCATTGGCGGCGAAATAGCCGATGCACCCGGCATAAAGCCCACGCCTTGAGGGTTCCAGCTCCTCGATAATCGGCATGGCCCGCACCTTCGGCGCGCCAGAGAGCGTACCCGCCGGAAAACCTGCGATGAGCGCATCCAGCGCTTCCAACTCCGGCTTCAGCCGGCCTTCCACCGTGGAGGAGATATGCATGACATGGGAGAAACGCTCAATGGCGAAGCTCTCCGCCACCCGCACCGACCCAATTTCTGAGACGCGCCCCACATCGTTGCGGCCAAGATCCAGCAGCATCAGGTGCTCGGCGCGCTCCTTCGGGTCGGCCAGCAGGTCCTGCTCCAGCGCCACATCTTCCTCGGTGGTGGCACCGCGCTTGCGGGTGCCCGCCAGCGGCCGGATCGTCACGGTGCCGTCGCGCAGCCGCACCAGAATCTCCGGCGAGGAGCCGACCGCGTGGAAGGTCCCGAAATCCAGGAAGAACAGGAACGGCGCCGGGTTGATGCGCCGCAGGCTGCGGTACAAGGCGAAAGGCGGCAGGGAGAACGGCGCCTCGAACCGCTGGCTGGGCACGATCTGGAAGGCGTCGCCCGCGCGGATGTAGTTCTTGGCCGTCTCCACAACGCCCAGGAACTCGTCCTTCTCCATGTTGGAGGTCTGTTCCAAAGGTTCCAGCAAACGCCCGGTGAGTTTCGGCACAGGCTGCTCCAGCGCGTTGGCCAGCTTGTTCAGCTTCGCCTCGGCGGCGGCGTAAGCCTGGGCCGCATCCATGCCCGCGCGCGGATAAACCGGGGCAGCCAGCGTCATCTCGTCGGTGACGCCGTCGAAAACGATCAACAGGCCGGGACGGCTCAAAATCGCTTCGGGAATGCCGAGCACATCCGGCTTCAACGCCGGCAACTCCTCCATCAGCCGCACCATGTCGTAGCCAAGATAACCGTGCAGCCCGCCGATCACGGGCGGCAGACCTTCCGGGACATCCAGCCGCGTCTCCGCGATCAACCCGCGCAGATTTTTAAGCGGCAATTCCAGCACCGGCGCGAAGGCGTTCGGCGTTTGCGCCGCGTCACGGTTTATGGAGGCGGCGCCGTGCTCGCATTTCCACACCAGGTCCGGCGCCATGCCAATGACGGAATAGCGCCCGCGCGTAACCCCGCCTTCAACGCTTTCCAGCAGGAAGGAGTATGGCTGGCCATGCGCCACCTTCAGGAAGGCCGCGACCGGGGTGAGCAAATCCGCGATCCCGTGACGCCAAACCAGCGCGCCACGGCCTTGGTCATAAGCGGCGCGGAAGCTCTCGAAACGGTCTGGCGAAACGGCGTTCATGATAACTCTACTTCATCCTCATTGATAAATCTGCGCGAGCAGTTTCTGGTTGATGGTCACCTTGTCCTGCGCCTGCAGTCCGGCCAGGAAACTCTCCGCAAGGTCATCCTGCAAGCTCTTATTCAGATTTTGCTGAAGCTGCGCGTAGCCGTCGGGGTCGCTCTGCGGGGTAGGAACCTGCACATTCGTCAGCACAGCCACGGTAAAGCCGGAGCCGTCATTCAACATCGTCGCCTCGCCCGGCTTCAGCGAGAACAGCACCGACACGAACTGCGCCGGCTGGCCCTGCGGCTGCGACCCGCTGGTATAGGCCGGGCTTTGCGTGACGGTCAGCCCCGCCGCCGCCGCAGCCTGCGCAAGCGGCGTGCCGGTGTTTACAGCGTGCATCAGATCAGCCGCGGCGGCATTCGCCTCGCGCTCCTGTTGCGCGCCCTGCCAAACGCTCAACACCTTTGCTTTGGCCTGCGCGAAGGGCTGCACAGCGGGCTTGATGACCTGCTGCACGGCGAGCGCGTAATAGCTGCCGTCCGGGCCGGTCTCCAGTTGCGGCGTCTGGCCGGGCTGCGCGGAGAAAGCGGCCTTCACGATGGCGTTGCGCAAATCGTCCCCGCCTGGAATCGGCGCCGGATTGTCCTGCGGCGTCAACCCGCCGGCATCAAGTGTGCCTTCCACCGCCACCAGGCCGAGATTACCGGGCAGCTGATCCAGCGGCGTCTGCCCCGCCAGCGCGTCTTGCAGCGCGTCCACATTCTTCGCTACCGCGGTCTGGGCCATCTGCAACTGCAATTGTTGCGTCACCTGCGTGGCGAGCTGCCCCGGGTTTGGCCCGCTGGTGCCGATGGATGTGACCTTGAACAGATACATGCCAAGATCCCCGGCCACCGGCCCCACCACCTGGCCCGCTTGCGCAGCGAACACCGCCTGGGCCAGCGCGCTGGACGGGATCTGGTTCTGCTGCATGCCGCTCAATGGCACCGGCGTGGCGTGGTACTGCTTGGCCAGTGTCTGCATCTGCGTCCAGTTGGCGCCTGTTTTCCACGCGGCTTTAAGCTGCGAGGCATCCGCCAGGTCCTGCACCGCGAGCACATCCGCGCTGCGCACCGGCACGCTGGGGCTGGCTGCTTCGGCACGGGCCAGGCCCGCCGCGATCTGCGCCGGTGGCACCTGTTCCTGCGGCGCCATCAAGGCGGGGGAGAGAATTACCACCTGCACCTTGCGATATTCCGGGTTGGTGAATTTTCCTTGGTGATTCAGCCAGTAGCGTTGCAGCACCGCATCCGCCGGGGTGGGCGGCACGGGCTGGGTGTTCACCGGAATCTGCACCAGCGAGGCCGTGCGCTGCGCGTCCAGCATGGCGAAAATTGGCTTGGCCATGGCATCCGGCACAGCCGCGGCGCTGACAATCGGGGCGACAAGCTGCCGGCCCAGCACCTCGTCCTTGATCTGACTGATGAACTCATCCTGGGAAATGCCGCTCTGCTGCAACACCTCGGCAAACTTCGCCTTGTCGAAGCTGCCATTGGTCTGGAATGCCGGAATGCCGTCCAGCAACGTGCGCACCGCCGCATTCGGCACACCTATGCCGTATTGCGCCGCCGCCTGACGCATTATCGCCTGGCGCAGCGCATCAGAGAGCGCCTGCATGGCCAGCTGGTGCCTCGTGGTCTCGTCCGGTTGCTGTCCTTGCTGCTCGTATTGGTTCAATGCGCGCTGGTAGCCCGCCTGCACCACGCTCGCATCAATAGGCGTGCCGGCCACCGTGGCCACCGCCGTGGAGCTTCCCGTAAGGGTGAATACATTGGAGATGCCCCATAAAATGAACATCACCACGAGCAGCGCGAAGAACCCGCGCGCCACCCAACTCTCCATGAATTTCCGTAAGCCGACCAGCATCGCTCTCTTTACCCAATACCGCCGCCTCTATAGCTAGGCGGCAGGAACTGGGCAATTCGCGGCCCAAACCGCGCCATGGCGGCGCGAAGTCATCGTAAGAAGGACAAGGGAATGCGGCAATTAATCGCGGGTAACTGGAAAATGTTCGGCAAACTCGCGGATGTGACCGCTTTCGCCAATGCGGTGAAAACCGCGCCCGCCGGGGCGGATCTGCTCATCTGCCCCCCTTTCACCTTGCTGGAACGATTTGCCGCCGCGCTGCAGGGCAGCGCCGTGGCGGTGGGCGCGCAGGACTGCCACCCCCTCCCGCAAGGGGCGCATACCGGTGATATTTCCGCGCCCATGCTGGCCGAGGCCGGAGCCGCTTATGTGATTCTGGGCCATTCCGAGCGCCGGAGCGACCACGGCGAGAATAATGCCGTGGTCCGCGCCAAGGCCGAGGCCGCCATCGCCGCCGGGCTGACCCCCATCGTCTGCGTGGGCGAAACCGAAGCCGAGCGTGAAGCCGGGGAAGCCGAGCATGTGGTGCGCAGCCAGCTTCTGCACTCCCTGCCACCAGGCTTTGCCGGAGTGGTGGCCTATGAACCGGTTTGGGCCATCGGCAGCGGCCGCACCCCCACGGTGGATGACGTGGCCGCCATGCACGCCGCCATCCGCGCCGCCCTGCTGGCCCAGCTTGGCCCTGCGGCCGCTGAATTGCGCATTCTCTATGGCGGCTCGGTAAAACCAGACAACGCCGCCAGCCTGCTGGCCCTGCCGGAGGTTGGCGGCGCGCTGGTGGGCGGCGCCAGTCTGAAGGCCGAGGATTTCCTGGCCATAGCCAGTGTGGCGCAGCGCGGTTGAACTCTGCGCGCCCAGGCTCTAGAAGCGCGCCTGATTCCATTTTTTGGGTTTTTCGATGATCAAGGTTCTTCTCGTGCTGCATGTGTTCGTCACCGTGGCGTTGATCGGCGTGGTGCTGATCCAGCGCAGCGAGGGCGGCGGGCTTGGTCTTGGCGGCGGCCAAGGCATGGGCAGCTTCATGACCGGGCGCGGCACGGCGAACCTGCTCACCCGCACCACCGCCATATTGGGCACCGCGTTCTTCGTGCTCTCCCTGGCGCTGGGCCTGCTGTATAAAGGCAGCGGCGCCGATACCAATGCGGCCATTCTCAACGGCCCGGCCCCTTCGGCATCCACCGCGCCGGCCCCCGCCGCGCCACCCGCCCCTGGCACGCCAGCTTCCCTGCCGCAGACCCCGGTTGACGCACAGCCAGCGCCCTCCGCGCCGCCGGCACCTGCGGCACCCGCCAGCCCCGCGCCGAATAAAACTCAGTAATACCGCACGCCCCTCTTCTCCTGTATCGCCGGACTCATGTAAGGTTGGATTCCATGACGCGGTTCGTTTTCATCACCGGCGGCGTGGTCTCGTCTCTCGGTAAGGGCATCGCCTCGGCGGCCCTCGGTGCCCTGCTGCAAGCCAGGGGTTATTCGGTCCGGCTGCGTAAGCTGGACCCCTATCTCAACGTCGATCCCGGCACGATGAGCCCTTACCAGCATGGTGAGGTGTTCGTTACCGATGACGGCGCCGAGACCGACCTGGATCTCGGCCATTATGAGCGCTTCACCGGCGTTGCCGCCAACAAGGCGGACAACGCCACCACCGGCAAAATCTATTCCGAGGTGATCGCCAAGGAGCGCCGGGGCGATTATCTGGGCGCTACCGTCCAGGTGATTCCGCACATCACGGACGCCATCAAGGAAACCGTGCTCAACCGCACGGAAGGGTTGGATTTCGTGCTGGTCGAGATCGGCGGCACGGTGGGCGATATCGAGTCCCTGCCTTTCCTCGAAGCCATCCGCCAGCTCGGCAACGAGCTGACCCCGGCCCAGGCGATGTTCGTGCATCTCACTTTGGTGCCCTACATCCCCTCCGCCGGCGAGTTGAAGACCAAGCCGACCCAGCATTCGGTGAAAGAGCTGCAGAATGTCGGCATCCAGCCGAACATGCTGATCTGCCGCTGCGACCGCCCGATTCCGGAGAATGAGCGCCGTAAGATCGCCAGCTTCTGCAATGTCCGCACCGAGGCCGTGGTGCCCGCGCTGGACGTGGATACCATCTACACCGTACCCATTTCCTACCACGAGGCAGGGATGGACCGGGAAGTGCTGCGCCATTTCGGCCTGAACTTCGAGGCCGAGCCCGACCTCTCCCGCTGGCAGAACATCGTCGACACCGTGCGCTTCCCCGAGGGTGAGGTGCGGATCGCCGTGGTGGGCAAATACACCAATCTGCTGGACAGCTATAAATCCCTTGCCGAGGCACTGGCCCATGGCGGCATCGCCAACAAGGTGAAGGTGAAGCTGGACTGGGTGGATTCCGAGATTTTCGAGCAGCCGGACACGATCGAGCAGCTTGAGGGCGTGCACGGCATTCTGGTGCCCGGCGGCTTCGGCGAGCGCGGCGCCCAAGGCAAGATAGAGGCCGTGCGCTTTGCGCGCGAACACAAGGTGCCGTTCCTCGGCATCTGCTTCGGCATGCAGATGGCCGTGATCGAATGCGCGCGCAACCTGGCGGGCATGCCAAACGCCTCCTCTACCGAGTTCGGGCCCTGCGAGATCCCCATCGTGGGATTGATGACCGAATGGGCCCGCGAGAACCAGATCGAACGCCGCCGCGCAGACGGCGATCTGGGCGGCACCATGCGCCTGGGCGCCTTCCCGGCCACGCTAACCCAGGGTTCCCTGGTGCGCGAGGTGTATCACGGCGCCGCGAATATCGAGGAGCGGCACCGCCACCGCTACGAGGTGAACATCAATTACCGCGACGAGCTTGAGGAAAAGGGGATGCGCTTCTCCGGCCTCTCGCCGGACGGCGTGCTGCCGGAAATCGTCGAATACCCGGATCACCCCTGGTTCATCGGCGTGCAGTATCACCCGGAGCTGAAATCCAAGCCGTTTGAGCCGCATCCGCTGTTCCAGGGCTTCATCGCGGCGGCGGTGAAACAATCCAGGCTGGTTTGAACCAATTTTGACCTCGCGCGGACAGTTATTCAGCCGAGATTGCGGCGCGTGAAATCCACCCGCCGCGTTTCGCCGCCGAAATTCACCATGGCCTCGCGCGGGGCGCTTTGCGCCAGCACCTTCCCGCGCCGGATCACGTAAAGCCGTTCCGCCCGCAGGCGGATCGCCTCCATTTCGTCCTCAGCCTGCAACACCACCATATCCGCGTGGCAGCCCGGCTCCAGCCCGTACCCGTCCAGATTCATGATGCGGGCAGGCACCTGCGTTACCGCGCCGAAGCAGGCGGCCATCTCGCTCATTCCCGTTAGCTGCCCCACATGCAGCCCCATGCCTGCCACCTCCAGCATGTCGTGGCTGCCCAGGCTGTACCAGGGGTCCATCACGCAATCATGGCCGAAGCCAACAGGAATCCCCGCTGCCATCAGCTCCTTCACCCGGGTCATGCCCCGGCGCTTGGGGTAGGTGTCGTGCCGCCCCTGGATGGTGATGTTGATGAGCGGGTTGGCGATGGCGGCGATGCCCGCCTCCGCCATCAGCGGAATCAGCTTGCTCACATAGTAATTATCCATCGAGTGCATGGAGGTGAGGTGCGAGCCCGTCACCCGCCCGCCCATGCCGTGCCGGAAGGTCTCCGCCGTCAGCGTCTCGATATGGCGGGAGAGCGGATCATCCGTCTCGTCGCAATGCATGTCCACCAGCCGCCCTTCATCGGCGGCGATCTTCATCAGCGCCTGCACGGAGAGGCGGCCATCCTCCATCGTGCGCTCGAAATGCGGAATGCCGCCCACCACGTCGAGGCCCATTTTCAGCGCCTTGCGCAGATTCTCCTCGGATTTGCCGTAGCGGTAGAACCCATCCTGCGGGAAGGCGACGAGCTGCAGGTCGATCCAGGGCGCGATGTCGCGTTTCAGCTGCACCAGCGCGTCCACCGCCAGCAGCCGGTCGTCGCACACATCCACATGGGAGCGTATGGCCAGCGTGCCCCGCGCGGCGGACCAATAGCAAAGCTTCTTCGCCCGCTCGTAAATCGCCTCCTGGGTAAGCTGCGGTTTTAGCTCACCCCATAGGGCGATGCCCTCCAGCAGCGTGCCGGATTCATTCAGGCGCGGCAGGCCGAGCGAGAGGGCAGAATCCATATGCACATGGGAATCGACAAAAGGCGGGCATACCAGCCGACCGGTGGCGTCTATCTCCTGCCCCGCCTCGCCTTCCAGCTTCTGGCCTATTGCCGCGATCTTCCCGACCACCACGCCAATATCCACCCCCTTGCGTCCGCCGGGCAGGTTCGCGTTGCGGATGATCAGATCGAACATGGAATTCGCCCCCAAATGCCGGAAACCTCGCGCCAAGCATGGCTGCCGGCTTGTTGCCGCGCAAGCCGCATGTCACTACATGAAGCCTATGCGCCGCGCTCTTCTCATGCTCTCCGCCGCCCTTGCTCTGGCCTCCTGCGCCCCGCCGGGTCAGCAGAGTTTCTCTCCCACCCCCGCGGGGCCGGACACCCAGACCATCTCGGCGGCGGATGCCTTCCAGAACCGGATACCGTTGGTCTCCATCCTGCCAGACACGCAGGATTTCCAGGCACCGTTGAAGGGCGCCGTGCAGCAGGCTTTGGCCATCAAACCCGACGCCGCGTTTGAGGTGATGGCCGAGACCCCCGCCACCGGCAATCCGGATACCGACGCGAAGAACCTCGCCGCCTTGGCCCCCGAAGCCAAAGCCGTGGCCGCGGCGATTATCGCCGATGGCGTTTCCGCCTCGCATGTTACCGTGGGCGCCAAAACCGCCGGGCTGGACCAGGTCGTCCTCGTCTATGTGAAATGATCTTCGCGCCACCTTTCCTGATGCCCGCCCTCCGGCGGCTGGACCCCGAGCGCGCCCATAATCTCTCCTTGAAGGCGCTGCGCCTGGGGCTGGTGGGGCGCGACACCACGCCGGATGACCCCATCCTGGCCACCCAGGCATTTGGTCGTGCTTTAAGCAACCCCATCGGCCTGGCCGCCGGGTTCGACAAGAACGCCTATGCCGTAACGGCACTGGGGCGGCTGGGCTTCGGCTTCGTGGAAGCCGGCACCGTTACTCCGCGCCCGCAGCCCGGCAACCCGCGGCCACGCTTGTTCCGCCTCACCGAGGACAAGGCGGTGATCAACCGCATGGGTTTCTATAATGAGGGGTTGGACGCTTACATCGCCAATTTGAAACAGGCGGACCGCGAAGCCCTGGTACTGGGCGCGAATGTCGGCATCAACAAGGAGGGCGCGGACCCGGAACGCGACTATCCGGCGCTGGTGAAAGCGGTGGCGCCGTTCGCGGACTATATTACCATCAACATCTCCTCCCCTAACCCGCCGGGCCTGCGAGATCTGCAGTCCGAGGAGCGCCTGGCCGCCATTCTTTCCGGCATCCCCAGCACAAAGCCAGTTTATGTGAAAATCGCGCCGGATCTTTCAGAGGACGGGCTGGAGGCGGTGATTTCCGTCGGCGTGCAATATAATGTCGCCGGGCTTATCATCTCCAACACCACCATCGCCCGGCCGGACAGCCTGAAAAGCCCGCTGAAGCGCGAGACCGGCGGGCTTTCCGGCGCGCCGCTGTTCGCGCCTTCCACCGCCATGCTGGCGCGGGCTTACAAAATCGCGGGCAAACGGCTGGCCTTCATCGGCGCAGGCGGGGTGTTCACGGCAGAGGATGCACTGGCCAAGCTGCTGGCGGGCGCCTCACTGGTGCAAATCTATTCCGGCTTCGCCTATCAGGGCCCGGCCATGCTGCCAAAACTGAAAGCGGGGCTGGCCGCACTCCTGAAACAGCGCGGCTTCGCCAATGTCTCCGAAGCTGTGGGGGCAGGTTTATGAGCGGTTTCGGCGCGCTGGCGGAAAATTATGACGGGTTCATCGTCGATCTCTGGGGTGTGGTGCATGATGGCTACGCCCCTTATCCCGGCGTGCTGGACTGCCTGACCCGCCTTAGAGCGGCGGGCAAGCGCGTGGTGTTTCTCTCCAACGCCCCGCGCCGTTCCGCGGGCGTCGTGAAACTTCTCGCCAGCATGGGGGTAACGCCAGACCTGCATGACGGCGTGATGTCCAGCGGCGAGGCGGTGTATCTTGGCCTGCGGGACCGGACGGAGGAACTCGCGGCGCTCGGCAAGCGCCTCTACCATCTCGGCCCGCCGCGCGACCGGGACGTATTCGACACCCTGGATTACGTGGAAGCCGCCGGACCGGAGGATGCCGATTTCGTGCTGAACACCGGGCCGGATGATGATCTTGGCCCCCATAATGCGGAGCTTTACCGCCCCGTGCTGGATGCCTGCCTGAAAGCCGGGCTGCCGATGATCTGCGCCAACCCGGATCTTGAGGTGATAAAAGGCGGCACCCGCATTATCTGCGCGGGCTATCTGGCCCAGCTTTATGAGGCCGATGGCGGACGCGTGATCCAACGCGGCAAGCCGGACCCGGCCATTTATAAGCCCACCATCGCCATGCTCGGCACCAGCGCGGCACGCAGCATGGCCGTCGGCGACTCCCTGCGCACAGATATTACCGGCGCCGCTGCCGCCGGAATCGATAGCTGCTGGGTGCTCTCGGGCATTCATGCCCTGCACCCGGAAGCAGCCCCCGCGGAGGCTGCCGCCTCCGGCCTTTCGCCCGTCGCGATCCTGCCAGGGTTTTCCTGGTAGCCCCCGAACAAGGAGACAAGATCATGAAGACAATTCTGGTCACGGGCGCCACCGCCGGCTTCGGCGCTGCCTTCGCCCGGCGCTTCATAAAGGATGGTCATCGCGTGATCGCCACCGGGCGGCGCGTGGAACGGCTGAAGGCACTCCAGGCCGAGTTGGGTGAAAACCTCCACATCGCCGCACTGGACGTGACGGATAAAGACGCCGTCGCCGCCTTCATCCCCTCCCTGCCTGAACCATGGCAGCAGATCGATGTGCTGGTGAACAATGCCGGTCTGGCGTTTGGGCTTGGCCCCGCCTGGGAGTCCGACCTGGAAGACTGGGACAAAGTGGTCGCCACCAACATCACCGGGCTGATTCACATGACCCGCGCCGTGCTGCCGCAAATGGTGGCGCGCGACGATGGGATCATCCTCAATCTCGGCTCCACCGCCGGAGAATACCCTTATCCCGGCGGGCATATCTATGGCGCCAGCAAGGCGTTCGTCCGGCATTTCTCCATCAATCTGCGCGCCGATCTGGTCGGCAAAAATGTCCGCGTCACCGATATCGAGCCTGGCCTTGTCAGCGGCACGGAGTTCAGCACGTTGCGCTTCAAGGGGGATGCGGACAGGGCCGCGTCCCTCTACCAGGGCGTGCAACCCCTCACGGCGGAGGATATCGCCGAAACCGCCTCCTGGCTCGTCTCCCGGCCCAAACATATGAACATCAACCGGATCGAGATGATGCCCACCTGCCAGGCCAGCGGCCCGCTCGTGACCAAGCGCGACTGAACGCGGCAGCCGGAATAACTATAGACAATTTAAGATTGCGTTCATAACTTGTCCACAATTTCTGGTGGACAGGTTATGGGCATCGCACGCGTCAACTCCTTCGCATTTTCCGGCATCGAGGCGCAGCGCGTCGAGGTTCAGGTGCAGATCGCCGCCGGCCTGCCCGCCTTCCTGATGGTGGGCCTGCCGGACAAAGCCGTGGGCGAAGCGCGGGAGCGCGTGCGCGCCGCCCTCACATCCATGGGCCTTTCCCTGCCGCCCAAGCGCATCCTGGTGAACCTCGCCCCCGCCGACATGCTGAAGGAAGGCAGCCATTTCGACCTGCCGGTGGCGCTGGCCGTTCTCGCGGCCATGGATGTGCTGCCCGCCGAGGAGCTGGCGGGCTTCGCCGCCTTGGGCGAACTTTCCCTGGATGGGCGGTTGAACTCCGCCGCCGGTGTACTGCCCGCCGCTATCGCCGCCCAGGAGCGCGGCTGGGGGCTGGTTTGTCCTGCCGCCCAGGGTGCCGAAGCCAGTTGGGCGGGGGAGCTGAATATCCTCGCCGCGCCGGACCTACTCAGCCTCATCAACCATTTTCGCGGCACCCAATTGCTGCCCGCCCCGCCGCCCGGCGAACTGGGCGGTGGCGCGCCGCATTTGGACCTTGCCGATGTAAAGGGCATGGAAACCGCCCGGCGCGCACTGGAGATCGCCGCCGCTGGCGGGCATAATCTGCTGATGATCGGGCCGCCCGGCGGCGGCAAATCCATGCTGGCGGCGCGGCTGCCCGGCCTGCTGCCGGACCTCACCCCGCGCCAAGCGCTGGAGGTGAGTATGGTGCACTCAGTGGCGGGCATGCTGATCGAGGGCCAGTTGATCACCCGCCCGCCCTTCCGGGAGCCACATTTTTCCGCCAGCCCCGCCGCTATCGCCGGTGGCGGTTTGCGCGCCCGGCCGGGGGAAATCTCGCTTGCCCATCGCGGCGTGTTGTTCCTCGACGAAATGCCCGAATTCCCCCGCGCCACGCTGGAAGCTTTACGCGCGCCTATGGAAACCGGGCAAACTACTGTCAGCCGCGCCGCCGCGCATGTAACCTACCCGGCGCGCTTCCAGCTCATCGGCGCGATGAACCCCTGCCGCTGCGGTTATCTGGGCGATGGCGGGCGCGAATGCGGCCGCGCGCCGCGCTGCGGAGAGGATTATCAGAACAAGCTCTCCGGCCCGCTGCTGGACCGCATGGACCTTGTGGTGGAGATTCTGCCGCTCTCACCCAAGGAGCTTGCCTGGGCCAAACCCGGTGAGAGCAGCGCCGTGGTTGCTGCGCGCAT
>JAGWOU010000019.1 GCA_028870815.1 Rhodospirillales bacterium
TATCAGCCTCAACACCAAAAACTAAGAGGTTAGCTGCCGTTTCGGCTAGTGCTGCCAGGGCTCGCTGACGGTTCGGAGTATGGTAGGCGGGTGCGCTTGTGGTGCCGTTCGGCATGACGAGAAGCTGGACATTGAGACGGACAAGTCGCCTCTGGCTTGGTTTAATCAGGCCGAGACGGCACTGATCCGTTTCAGCGCTTCGCTTTTTCCAAGCGCGATCAACGTCGCGTCAATGCCGGGGCTCATTGTGCTGCCCGTCAACGCGGCGCGTAATGGCTGCGCCACTTGGCCCAGCTTGCGGCTTTCAGCTTCCGCGAAACCGCGCAAGGCCGCGTCAATCGCGATAGCCTCGAAGTCCACACCCTCCAGCATGCTTGCCAATCGGGCAAGCATTGCTTTGTTCTCATGCGTCAGCAATGCCTCGGCCTTCGGCTCAAACGGCAGCGGCACTTCCCGTGCCAGAAACGCGGAAGATGCTGCCAGTTCCTCAAGCGTTTTCGCGCGCTCTTTCAGTCCTGGCATCAGATGCAATATGCGCTGCATCGCGATGGTGTCTACCGTCATGTCCGCTTTGGCCAGGCGTTCCACCACATCGTCCCGCAACCACGCATCGTCGGCCTGGCGCAGCCACATGCCGTTCAGATGCGTTAGCTTGGCGTAATCCATGCGGCTTGCCGCACGGCCAACACCCTCCAGTGTAAAAAGATTAATTTGCTCTTCCCGGCTCAAAAACTCCGCATCGCCATGGCCCCAGCCAAGGCGCAGCAGATAGTTGCACAGAGCCTCGGGCAAGAAGCCCTGCTCGCGAAATTCCAGAATGCTTACCGCGCCATGGCGCTTGGAAAGTTTCGCGCCATCCGCGCCATGGATCAACGGAATATGCGCGAATTCCGGCTTTTCCCAGCCCATGGCGTCATAAATCTGAATTTGCCGGAAGGTGTTGGTAAGATGGTCGTCGCCGCGGATAACATGGGTGATCGCCATGTCATGATCGTCCACCACCACGGCATGCAGATAGGTCGGCGTGCCGTCTGAACGCAGGATGATCATGTCATCCATCTCGGCGTTTTTCACTCGGACCTCGCCTTGCACGAGATCCTTCACCACCACTTCGCCCTCACGCGGCGCCTTCAGGCGGATAGCGGGTTTCACGCCTTCGGGCGCCTCGGCGGGGTCACGGTCGCGCCAGCGGCCATCATAACGTGGCGGGCGCTTTTCCGCGATCGCCTGCTCGCGCATCGCGGTCAGTTCCTCCGGCGTGCAGTAGCAGCGATAAGCCTTGCCCTCAGTCAGCAATTGCATCGCCACTTCCACATGGCGCGCCTCGCGGGTGGTTTGGTACACCGGCGGTTCGTCGGCATGCAGGCCCAGCCAGTCCAGCCCATCCAAAATCACCTTCACGGCCTCCTGGGTGGAGCGCGCGCGGTCCGTATCCTCGATGCGCAGCACGAATTCCCCGCCGTAATGCCGGGCGAACAGGTAATTGAACAACGCGGTACGGGCGCCGCCAATATGCAGCAGGCCGGTGGGGGAAGGGGCAAAACGTGTGCGAACTTTCATGGCCGCCTGTTACTCTTTTGCGCCGAATTGTGCCAGCGGGCGGAACAGGTTAACCTCCGACAACAACCGGAGGTGGTATTGCCGTCAGGCTGGTTCGCGCGTTGGGTGGAGGCCGAACAAGGGCGGTTTTTCCTGTTGTTGCCAGTGACCATGGGCGCGGCAATTCTCATCTATTTCGCTTTGCCCGTGGAACCGCCGCTCTGGTGCGGGGCTTTGGCGTTCGTTGCGTCCGGCGTGGCGCTGGCGGCGGGCTGGCGGCATCCTTATTGGCGCTTCGCCGCCTTCATGGTGCTGGCAGCCTCGCTTGGCTTTGCCAGGGCGGAGTGGCGCACCGCCGCCATGCCGCCGCTGGTAAGCGTGCCGGATGGCGTTTCCAGCCTTTCCGGCTTTGTGGCGCGGGTTGAGCCCTTGCCGGGCGGTGCCAGGGTATTGCTGCGTGCGCCGCGCATTGATTACGGCCCAACCTTGCGGCGTGACGTTCGGATCAAACTAAAGCCAGGAGATGCCAAGCCGCGCACCGGCGCGCTGGTGAAATGCTATGCCCTGCTGTTCGCGCCGGACCGCCCGGCGTATCCCGGCGGGTGGGACCAAGGTCGCGATTATTATTTCGCAAACATTACCGCCGTCGGCGCGGCATTAACGCCGTTGAAGCTCATCCGCCCCGCGCCGCCAGACCGGCTGGCGGATGGCCTCCAATCGCTGCGTGCACAAATCTCTTCTGCTATTCTGCAAGCATTGCCAATTTCCACCGGCTCCATCGCCGTCACCCTGCTCACCGGAGACGGGCAGATCATCCCGCCTGGTGAACGAAAAGACTTCGTTCTCTCTGGCCTTGCCCATATTCTCGCGGTGGCTGGGTTGCATGTTGGCATCGTCATGGGGTTGGTGTTTTTCGCCTCACGCTGGCTGCTGTCGCGCAATGCCTGGATGGCGCTGCATTGGCCCGGCAAACCAATCGCGGCGGTGTTGGCGCTGGCTGGCGGCGGCGCCTACGCGTTGCTCACCGGAGCGCATCTTCCGATTCTGCGCAGCCTGGCTATGGCGAGTCTTGTAACGCTGGGTGTGCTTGTCGGGCGTAAGGCGGTTTCCATGCGCGGCCTCGCCATTGCCGCCATGGTGCTGTTGCTGGCAACGCCCGAGGCGATTCTCTCCGCCAGCTTTCAAATGAGCTTCTCCGCCGTGGCGGCGCTCATCGCGGGTTATGCAGCGGTGCATCCGGTCTGGTCGCGCTTTCATGCCTCGCGCGGCGCCGGGGGCGCTGTGCTTATGCACGTGGCGGAGCTGGCCTTCACCAGCTTGCTGGCGGGTGGGGCTTCCATGCCGTTCTCGGCTTATCAATTCCAGCAGATCGAGCCGTATTGGATACCCGCCAACCTCATCGCCGTGCCGCTCACGGCGTTCTGGATCATGCCGTGGGGGCTGGTAGGGCTGGCTCTACTGAAGCTGCATCTGGCCTGGCTGGCCTTCAAGCCGATGGGCTGGGGCATTGCCATCATCATTTGGATGACGCAGCATATCTCCGCGTGGCCAAAGGCGCTCATGCCAATCGCGCCCATGCCAAACACCGCCATTCTGCTGATCGCGGCGGGTCTCGCCTGGTTGTGCATCTGGCGCACCCGCGCGCGGGTGGCTGGCATTCCGCTTATGGCAGCGGGGCTGGTGGTGGCGCTGCTGGCGCGCCCGCCGGATGTGCTGATCTCGGCGGATGCAAAGCTTATCGCCATCCGCGCTGGCGCCGGGGTGTATCTGGTGGAGGAGCCGAAAGCCAGCAAGTTCACGCTGGAGCAATGGCAAAGCGTCTGGGGCGGCCATCAGTTGGTTCCGGCCCAATGCAGCAGCGCGGCCTGTTTACTGGGCCAGGTATTATACGCCGCAGCACCGGTCACAGACTGTGAGGGGGCGGCATTGCTGGTCTCGCCAGTGGCGCAGCCGGGTTGCGCCAATGTTCCAAAACTTGACCCAGACGTAACTGCCCGTGGGGGGGCTGTGGCCGCTTGGGTGGGCGAGACGGGCGTTCGGCTGCGGACTGATCAAGACACTCAAGGCAACCGCTCATGGGTGACACCGTATCCACAACTATAGATTGTTAAGACATTAGAGTTTTGTTAACGATTTAGTTATGAGCGTCATGCTTCCCAGTCTCAGCTTGCCCGCCGCGCGGCCGCCCGCGGAGCAATTGCTTCCGCTCCGGCGGCATTGGCGGCTTGTTCTGGCCTGCGCCCTGGGCGCGTTGCTGTTGGCGGGTTTGATGCTGGCCTTACTGACCGCCAGCTATAGCGCCACCGGCATTGTGCTGTACGACCCCGCTGGCGCGGCTCTGCCCGGCGGTGCCGCCGTCGCGGCGCAAAACAGCCTGGATGAAGACGCCGTTACCGCCAGCCAAGGGGCGATCATCGCCTCGCTGCCGGCCGCCGCCGCCATCGCGCAGCAGCTTGGCCTGGCGCGAAACCCCATTTTCAATCCCGCCATGCGCCACCGGGGTTTTCCCTTCACGCTGCTGCCGCGTCCGGCCCCGCAATCCAGCGCCGCCCTCGCCGCCGAGGTGCAGCGCCGGCTCGATATCTCGGTACTGCCCGGCTCTCGGGTGCTCAGCGTGTCCTTCACTGCGCCATCCCCCCAGCTTGCCGCCAACGGAGTAAATCTGGCGATGCAGCTATACCTGGACCATGAGCGTGAAACCTCCTTCCAGGCGCTGACAGACGCGCAGGACTGGCTGGAAACCCATTCCGCCGTGGTCCAGCAGCAGCTTGACGACACTGAATCCGCCCTGGCCAAGGCGCGCGCCGGGGCGGGCGTGGTGCAGGGTGCGCAAGCAAGCCTCACTACGGAAACGGCGAGCCGTATCGCCGCATCGTTGGTAGAGGCGCAGGCGGCGCTGGCCATGGCCCAGGCGCGGCTGGATGCCGCCAACCATGCCGGGGGCGATGCCGCCGCCGCCAATGCCGCCGTCGCGCCAAATTTGCTACCGCTGCGTACCGAGCAGGCGGAACTCACCGCGCAGGTGCATTCGTTGGCTAGCGAATATGGCGCCGATTATCCGCCGCTTGTTACCGCGCGCTCGCAGCTTGCCGGCCTTACCGGGCAGATTGCCGCCGAAACCGCCCGCGAGATGGATGCAGCGCGCGCCGAGGTGGCGGCGGACCAGGCGCAGGTGGCCACGTTGCAAGCGGCCCTGGCCCATGCCCGTGTGCAGAGCCAGACCGAGGACGAGGAATCCGCCCCTGTGCGCGCGTTGGAGCAGCGTGCCGAAGCCGGGCGGGACATGTTGCGCGCCATGACGCTTCAAGCCGGGCAATTGGCGCAGGATGCCTCGTTGACGAAGCCCGATGCGCGTATTCTTTCGGCCGCCGCCGTGCCTGCGCGGCCCGTCTCGCGCCATGCGCCGCTGGTGTTGGGCGCCTCCCTCACGCTGGGTCTGTGCTTGGGCGTGCTGCTGGCCGGGTTGCTTGATATGCTGGACACATCCTTGCGGTCAGGCACCGCGTTACGGGCTGAACTCGGTCTTATCTGTCACGCGCTGCTGCCGGAAACCGAAAACCCGGCCGAAGCTTCGCTGCTCGCGCCGTTTTCCCTCTATGCCGAGCAACTGCGCGCCCTGCGCACCGGGCTTGGATTGGGGCTGGGGCAGAGCCGGGTTTTGGCCGTAACGGCGGCGCGGCCGGGCGAGGGGAAAACCACGCTCTGTATTTCCTTGGCCCGCGCTTTGGCGTCTTCAGGGCTAAAGGTGCTGGCCATTGATGGCGACCTGCGCCAGCCCAGCTTCAACGGTGTGTTTGGAATTGATGGCAAGCCGGGTCTCGCGGACCATCTGGCGGGGCAAGCTGCGCTGGCTAATTGTGTGGTGCGGGACCGGCTAACACCGCTCGACGTGCTGCCCGCCGGGACCCAGAGCCGGGCGGCGCTGAACCTGTTTCTGTCTCCGGCGCTGCCTGTTTTGCTGAACGCGCTGCGCGAGGATTACGATCTTGTTCTGCTGGATGTGCCGCCGGCCTACGCCCTGGCGGAAGGCCGCGTGCTGGCGCGTTTAGCTGATGCGGCTTTGCTTTGCGTGCGCTGGGGGCATACGCCGCGCCATGTGGTGCGGGGCGCCATCACCTTGTTGCATGAGGCGGGAGCGACCATCGCGGGTGCGGCACTAACCCGGGTGGATGCCAAGGCGCATGGTCGTTCGGGTCACGCGGATGCGGAATTCTACGCCCCGCGCTATGGCGGGTATTTTTCCAGGAACGCTAATCCGTAAGCCGGTTTAATGCCGGCATCCTGGCAAACCCATAATGCTTGAGCGCGATCGGGCCGAATAACCCGGCTGCCAGCAACACGGGCGCATAAAACAGAAAATGCACCCCGTTCCAGGATATGAAGCGCAGCATCACGCCCTTGGCCACGCCAATGCAGATTGTGTTGCCAAGATAAATCATGAAGCTGTAGCGCCCGAAAAATAGCAGCGCGGTCTGCGTCCGGCCGGGCTTGATCCGCCGCATCGCCCCATGCAGCGCCAGCATGGAAAGCGCGCCCAGCGGCAGCATCAATGCTTCCTGCTCACCGCTCCGGGCCCAGAGCGCCACGCAAATCAATCCCGCCAGCAGCGCGGCAAGCGTCCATGGCCAAGCCCGGTCCATCATTTGGCTCCAGCGCGGTTCTGCGAACCCGGCCGCCGCACCCATCAGGAAAAACGGCGCGTAGGCGAAAACCCGATCCACGTAGAGGTAGGCGGGCATCGGCAGCCAGCATAACAGCAAGGAGGCAGCCAGCAGCCATGGCAGTTTTCGCGACTGGCCGTCCAGCAGCCAAAGTGTCGCGATGGAAAGCGCGAACAGCACGAACAGATACCAGACGGACAGTGCCGGGCTTTCCTCGGTGTACCAGAAAAGCCCGTTCAGCCCCGCCAGGATCGAAGACGGTACATGGTCTACAAAGAGGAAGCGCGACGCTACCAGCTTGCCAGCCAGCACCAGCAGTCCCAGCCCGAAAAACGGCAGCAGCAGACGGCGCGCGCGCAGCTTTATCGCCGTCCGCAATCCTGCCCGCCCGCTGGATAGAAACCCGAACACAGCCGCGACAAGCCCGCTGAGATACAGGAAAAATGGCATGTGGAAGGCGTAAACAGCTCTGCGCAAAGGCTCATACCAATGCACTCCTTCCGGATCTTGCCGCGCCACAAGATGCCCGAAAACGACGAGCAGAATGGCGAAGCCCTTGGCTATGTCGATATCCGTGCGCCGGTTATGCATAAAATAAACCTAAAGTTGATTATTTATTAACATAATTCCATTAAAGGTGATATGCCCGGCGCGGTGATTTTCCGTCGCGTCCTGCTTCTGGCTCCCTTGGCTCTGCCACTTTCGGCACAGGCGCAGATTCTGGATGAACTGCTCCCCGGCACGGTTCCGGGTTATGCGCAGCACACCTCCTGGCTTGCGGCGCGGCGAGAGAATGCGCCCGGCGCCACGGGCTGGCGGCTTGGTGGGCTGGATCTCGCCCCTGGCCTTGTCGCGCGTGCAGGCTATGATTCTGCCCCCAATGGCAGCGCAGGCTCCTCGGTTGTGGGTGTCACACCCAGCCTTCTGCTTAGCGACCCGGTGGCCGGATTCGGCGCCTATGCCGAAATGGACGCGAATACCTACCCGCAAAACACCGCGCAGAACGTTACCAGCACCGCGCTGGCGGCGGGGGAGCGCGCAGAATTGCCTAGAGAAACGCTCACGCTTTCCGGTGCTTTTCTTAAATCGGCGGAGAGCAGCTTCGCGCTCAGTTCCTTCGCCATCGTCAAGCCAATCGCCTTCACCCTGAAAGACATCCGCGCGCGTGACGACATCACCGCGGGTTGCCTCACGGTTTCGCCGCGTCTTTCCACCAGCTTTTACAATTTCCCGGCTTATCCCTCGCAAAACCGGCGGGATCTGCGGGGCAGCCTGCACCTGCATTACAGCAATGGTGCGCCGCTTTCCTACGTGGCTGAGTTGCGCGCCGGAAGCAGCACGGGCGCGGACGTTATTCAAGACGCCAATAATTACGCCGCCCTGGCGGGTTTGCAGGACAAGGCAGATGGTCTCTGGACAATCTCCGCCCTGGCCGGCGGCGCCTGGCGCACGCCGCGCGTGGGGCAGGGGCTTGCCGCACCGGTTCTGGAGGCGCGGCTCGACTGGTCGCCAGACAGGCTGGACGAGTTGTGGTTCAACCTTGCCCGCGAGATCGACGACCCGGACCGGCTGAGTGCGACGCCCTACACGCTCACGGAGGCGAAGCTCACCTTCCTACGGATGGGGTTGGGCGATGTCAGTTTCAAAGCCACGGCGGAGGCGTCCAACGCCGCTTATCTGCATGCCCCACTGCGCGAGACATTGTTTACAGGCAGCACCGAGGTGATATGGCAGATGAGCCCGACGCTGTCGCTGAACGGGCGCTATATGTTCAACGACCGGCAATCGAACCAACTTGGCGCGGCCAATGAGCACGTGCTGACCATTGGGATCAGTTGGTCCCCGTGAAGTTCCTGGGCCTATCCTTCAGCGAATTATCTCTGGCGCAGACACGTGATGCGTTTCTCGCCCGCCCTGGCGGCGCGGAGTTTGCCTATGTCGTTACCCCGAATGCTGACCACCTGGAGCGGTTGCGGTGCAATCCGGCGCTAAAACCAGCGTATGAAAGCGCGCTGCTAAGGCTGTTCGATTCGCGGTTTCTGGCGCATTGTGCGCGCGCGTTAGGGCAAAAAGCCCCGCCCGTGGTGACCGGCGCAGACCTCACCGCCGCGCTGCTGCCGGCCTTGGCGGGAGATCGCGTGGCCGTGGTTGGCATGCAAGACGCGGCCTTCGCCGCGTTGCGGGTGCGTTTTCCCGCTGTTCACTTCATCCGGCATAACCCGCCGATGGACCTGCTGGACAAGCCTGGAGCTTTTGCCGAGGCCGTGCATTTTGTGGCGCACGCGCAGGCCCGGTTCGTGTTTTTGGCGCTTGGCTCGCCCGTGCAGGAATTACTGGCGCAGGAGGTTATGCGCCAGGGCAGGGCAGTGGGGCTTGGGTTGTGCATCGGCGCCGCCATGGAATTCGCGGCCGGAACCCGCCGCCGCGCGCCTGGCTGGCTGCGGCGTGCCGGTCTGGAATGGCTGCACCGGCTATGCGGGGAGCCCCGCCGCCTTGGCCCCCGTTATTTACTTCATGCGCCGCGTATTCTGGTTTTATTGCTGGCTGAGGCCATTGGTTTTCGGGCAGGATAGGCCACAATAAAGGAACAGGGGTTTCGCGCCCCAGCATGGAGACAGGATTTGGATTTTGTGGCTCCTGAACGCCGCCGCGCCAGCGAGGATTCCCTCTGGGCCGTGGTGGCCGTTATTGGCCGTGTCATCCGCATCGCGGAGGTTTTCCCCAACCGGGCATTGGCGTTGAAGGACCAGGCGTGGCGCGAAGCCCAGGTGCGCGCCTACGCGAACTTCCTTGAAAGAACCGAGCAGCCAGCCCCACGTTACATGATAAGGCCGATCCGCCGCACGGATTTGCCTCGGCGGTGGAAACCTCTACCGGCACTTGGGTTTTTGCACGGGAATTGGTGATGGCAGACAAACGCATCGAGCATGACGCGCTGGGCGATGTAGAGGTTCCGGCCCACCGGCTATGGGGCGCGCAGACAGAACGCAGCTTGGAGAATTTCCGCATCGGGCGGGCGCGCTATGTGTGGGGCAGGGATGTGGTGCGGGGCTTTGGTGTTTTAAAAAAAGCCTGCGCGCTGGCCAACCAGGCGCTCGGGCAGTTGCCTGAGGAAAAGGCCCGGCTCATCGTCGCCGCGGCGCAGGAGGTGATCGACGGCAAATGGGACGATGAATTTCCGCTGGTGGTGTTCCAAACCGGCTCCGGCACACAGAGCAACATGAATGCCAACGAGGTGATTTCCAACCGCGCCATTCAGATGGCGGGCGGCGTTGTCGGCAGCAAAAAACCCATCAACCCGAATGACGATGTGAATCACAGCCAATCCTCCAACGATACCTTCCCCACGGTCATGCACATCGCGGCGGTGGAGGTAGCGGCGGGCCGACTGCTTCCGGTGGTGGAACAGCTGGCGGAGATATTCAAGGCCAAGAGCCTGGCCTACGGCGATGTGGTGATGACCGGGCGCACCCACTTGCAGGACGCCACGCCGGTGACGCTGGGGCAGGTGATCTCCGGTTGGCACGCCCAGCTTGAACAGGCGGCAGCCCTTATCAATTCCTCGCTGGAGGGACTTTATGAGCTGGCCATCGGCGGCACAGCCGTCGGCACGGGGCTGAACGCGCACCCGAATTTCGGCGCCACCACCGCCGCCTTCGTGGCCGAGGAAACCGGCTATCCCTTCGTCTCGGCACCGAATAAATTTGCCGCCCTGTCTGCGCATGACGCGCTGGTGGCGGCTTCCGGCGCGTTGCGCGTGCTGGCCGGGGCGGCCATGAAAATTGCCAATGACGTGCGCTGGTACGCCTCCGGTCCGCGCACGGGCATCGGAGAGTTGCTGATCCCGGAGAACGAACCCGGCTCCTCCATCATGCCCGGCAAGATCAACCCCACCCAGTGCGAGGCGCTGACCATGGTGGCCGTGCAGGTGTTCGGCAACGACCATGCAGTGGCCTTTGGCGGCTCCCAGGGCAATTTCCAGCTCAACGTGTTCAAGCCAGTAATGCTGAGCAATTACCTGGATTCAGCCCATATCCTGGCCGATGCGCTGGATAGTTTCCGTATCCATTGCGCCGAGGGCATTGAGCCCGCTTTGGGCAAGATCGAGGAAAATCTGGCCAGCAATCTGATGCTCGTCACGGCGCTGAATCCGCATATCGGCTACTCCAAATCCGCCGAGATCGCCTTGAAGGCGCATCGTGAGGGGTTAACCCTGCGCGAAGCCGCCCTTGCAAGCGGCGCGCTGACGGAAGCGCAGTTTGACGAATGGGTTGATGCCAAGGCCATGACCGCGCCGCTGGTGGTTTAGCTGCCCGGCTTTGCGGCCCGGCTTTCGATCGTGTTATGCTTCGTGCTCTGACAGCGTTGAGGAAAATGCAGATGGATGGCGGTGCCGATTCTCGCCGGATCGTTATTTACAAGCCGGAAGACTTCGCGCCCATGCGCGCGGCGGGGCGCCTGGCGGCTGAAACGCTGGACATGATCGCCGAGCATGTGAAGCCTGGCGTGACCACGGAGCGGCTGAACCAACTGTGCCATGATTTCATCACCGCGCATGGCGCCGTGCCATCGCCGCTGAATTATCGCGGTTTCCCGAAATCCATCTGCACATCCATCAACCACGTTGTGTGCCATGGTATTCCGGGTGACCGGAAGCTGCTGGACGGTGACGTGCTGAATATCGACGTGACCGTGACACTGAACGGCTGGTTTGGTGATTCCAGCCGCATGTATGTGGCAGGCACCGCCAATACCCGTGCGCGGCGGCTTATCGAGGTGACATATGAGGCTTTGATGCACGGCATCGCCGCTGTGAAGCCAGGGGCAACCTTTGGCGATATCGGTTATGTCATCCAGCAATATGTCGAAGCCCAGCGTTTTTCCGTGGTGCGGGATTTCTGCGGCCACGGCATCGGGCAGCGCTTCCACGAGCCGCCCAATGTGCTGCATTTCGGCCGTCGCGGCGAGGGCGCGGTGCTGAAACCCGGTATGTTCTTTACCATCGAGCCGATGGTGAACGCAGGCAAGCCGGATGTGAAAGTGCTGGAAGACGGATGGACGGCGGTTACCCGCGACCGCTCACTTTCCGCCCAGTTCGAGCATATGATCGGGGTAACAGAAACGGGCGCGGAGATTTTCACAATCTCGCCCAAGGGCTACACCCAGCCGCCTTACGAGTAGGTTTGGCGGCTAACAGCGCGGCTGCACCTTTCCGGCGCAGCCGCATTTTGTCGCTCAGGCTTTGGGGTCGATCCAGCCCACATGTCCGTCGGGCCGGCGGTAGATCACGTTCAGCCCGCCGGTTTTCGAGTTGCGAAACATCATCAGGGGCTGGAACGCCAGATCCATCTTCATGACCGCGTCGCGCACGCTCAATGTCTCGATCGCGGTGGTGTCCTCCGCGACGATGGTAGCGTGCAGCTCATACGACAGTTCGTCCATTCCCTTTGCGTGGCCGTTAGCGGGGGCTTCTTCATCCTCCTCAAATTCCGGGGTCGGCGCCAGCACATAGGCCCGGGCCATCTCTGGTTTGATCTTGTTCAGGTCGCGTTGATGCGCGGAAACGCGCCGGCGGTAGCGGCGCAGCCGCTTGGCGATATGCTCCGCCGCATCCTCAAATGCCGCGCGGGCATCCGCCGCCTCACCCTCGCCGCGCACGGTTATGCCGCGCCCGGCGT
This sequence comes from Rhodospirillales bacterium, assembly GCA_028870815.1. GTDB lineage: Bacteria > Pseudomonadota > Alphaproteobacteria > Acetobacterales > Acetobacteraceae > Acidocella. Next base: position 11,879 of record JAGWOU010000019.1, read on the forward strand.
GCAAGTTGATGTCGCAGGTGAAAAAACTCCGCGCGCGGCTGAAGGTGACCTGCGCTTCCAGGGCATGGTCGAAATATTTTGCTGTGATGGTGCCCAATTGCTTGTCTACGTGAACGCGCAGGGCGTCGGAGAGTTCAACTTGCTTACCAGAGACCGTTAGTTGCATGGCCTTCTCCCGAACAAACCGGCTCGTAATCTTGGTTTCGCAAAGCCTACTCCTTCCTTAAGCCTTGCTATGCGGGCATTTTCTCCCGCCTGCGCTGCGCCGAGCCGGGAATGCGCAGCGCTTCTCTGTATTTGGCCACGGTCCGCCGTGCTATGTCTATGCCTTCTTTCTGTAATGTGGCGGCTACAGCGTCATCCGACAAAATATTTTTCGGATTTTCAGCGCCGATGATCTGCGCGACGCGGTGGCGGACGGTTTCAGCCGAATGTGTTTCGCCATTCGCTCCCGCGAGGGCGGTGGTGAAGAAGAATTTCAGCTCGAAAATCCCTCGTGGCGTGGCAATGGATTTGTTGGAGGTCACACGGCTGACCGTGCTTTCGTGCAACTCCACCTCGGCGGCGATGTCGCGCAAGGTCAAGGGCCGCAAATGCGAGATGCCATGGCGGAAAAACCCGTCCTGCCGGCGCACGATCTCAGCCGAAACCCGCAAAATGGTCTGCGCGCGGGACTCCAGGGCCTTCACTAGCCAGTTCGCGCCTTGAAGCTGCTCGGAAAGAAAGCTTTTAGTTTCCTTGTTGGCCGAGGCCGCCATCCGGGCATGAAACCCGCGCCGGATGAGCAGGCGCGGCATGGTCTCGGGGTTGATCTCCAGCAGCCAGTCCACAGCGCCATCTTCCGTTACCGGGGTTGGCCGCATCAGCACGTCCGGGATGAGCGGGCGCAGTGGCTCGGAATCGAATTTTGCCCCCGGTTTGGGGTCAAGCCGTTTCAGCTCCGCCACCATGTCGGCCAGGTCCGCCGCGTCTACCCCGCAAATACCCAACAGGGCGCGCATGTCACGCCGGGCGAGCAGATCCAGGTTGTCCAGCAGCGCCTGCATCGCCGGGTCCAGCCGATTCTGCTCCGCCAGCTGCACTGCAAGGCATTCGGCCAGGCTGGTGGCAAACACGCCTGGCGGGTCGAACCGCATCATGATGCCCCGCACGGCCTCGAAACGGGAAAGCTCGACGCCAAGGGCCAATGCCATTGCCTCTGGTCTGTCACCCAGCCGTCCGGATGGCTCAAGTGTCACGATCATTGCCTTGGCGATCAGCAAATCCTCGCGCGCCGAAAAAGCCAGACGCGCTTGCTGTTCGAGGTGCTCGCGCAAACAGGGCCGTTCCGTTTCCAGCGATTCCAGCGCGTTCCAGTCATCCCCCTCTCCAGAAAACCCGGAAGGGCCATAGCCGTCGGCATTCGTTCCAGCGTCGTATACATTGCTGGCGTCAAGATCGAGTGGCGTCGTCGTGGAATCCGGCAACATTCCCGCTGCCGCCAATGTTGCCGGCTCCTCCGGTATCTCGGTACGCGCCTCTATCGCGGTTACGGTTTCACCTCC
>JAGWOU010000379.1 GCA_028870815.1 Rhodospirillales bacterium
CCAAGGTTGTCGGTGAAGCCTCGGCCAGACTGTTCGAACTGCGCCGGTCCAGCAGTGAGCAGATCATCACCCAGGTCGAGGGTTACATAAACACCCTGGCCAACAGCCCCAAGGAATTCGACAAGACGTTTTCCGAATACCGGGCCGAGTTCAAGACCTTCAACAAGATCATCGCCGCCATCGAAGCGGAGGCCGCCAAGGTCAACACCCGGGCTGGCACCGGCGCGGCCGCGGGCGTTGCCACCGGCGTCGGCGTCGCGGCTTTCGCTCCCAGCGCGGCCATGGCCATCGCCACCACGTTCGGCACCGCCAGCACCGGCACCGCGATTTCCACCCTGTCAGGCGCCGCTGCGACCAACGCTGCGCTGGCCTGGTTGGGCGGCGGGGCCTTGGCGACTGGTGGCGGTGGCATGGCCGCCGGTGAAGCGTTCCTGGCGTTGGCGGGTCCCGTCGGCTGGGCCATCGGCGGCACAGCCTTGGTGGCGGCCGGATTGTTCGCCCGCAGCCGCAACCGGGCGATTGCCGAGGACGCCGCCACCGAGACCAAGAAGATCCGGACGCACATCGCTGCGCTCTCCGCGGCAAAGCTGGAAATCAATCGCCTGTTCAATCTGACCGAACGCCATGTGGACGGTGTCACCGTTCTGTTGGCTCAGCTCAAGGAACGGGCACCGGGGGATTACCTCGAATTCAGCACCGTCCAGAAGGAGTGGCTGGGCGCGCTCATCAACCACGTCCACTCGCTGTCCGAGCTCCTGAACAAGAAGGTGCAAGCATGACCGTCGAAACCTTCCAAACCCGCGGTCGCCGCCTCTTTCAGGATCAGGCTGCCGGTGTCGTCGTCCAGGCCATCAATGAGGCCCGGGTTCATGACGAAATCATCAAGCTGGCTGCGCAGGACGCCGCGTTCGAGACCGCAGTGGAGCAGATCGACAAGGTGCGCAACTTCCTCTCCCGCCCCCAGAACATCCTGGGAAGCGAGCTGACGAAGCACGGCGAGATCGCCGAACAGGTCGAGGTCGGCATCCGCAACGCCCGCCAAGCCCTGGCCCAGGAGACCATGACGGCGACCTTCGATGGTGTTCATCGTACTGGTCCGGTCGATTATTTAATCAACGGCATCGGAGTTCAGTCCAAGTTCATCAACGGCATCTCCGCAAATCTGAACCATGTCCTGAACCACCTCAACACCTACTCGGGCTTCACCGCGAACGGCTCCTTTTACATCATCCCCAAGGACACCTACGAAGCCATCCAGATCCTGCTGAACGGCGGCCATATCGAGGGACTGAAGGCATCGACCGAGGAAGCCATCAAGGCGCTGGTGAAGCAGATCGAGGAGCAGACGGGCAAGCCCTTCTCCGAGGTAGTCCAGTCGTCGGTCGTAAATTATCCGGACGTCCAGGTGAACAAGGCGCCCACGACGCTGGACAACGAGCAGCAGGACCTTGCCAACAAGAACGAGGAATTGAAGGACAAGATCGTCGACGACCACAAGCCGTCGCTCCAGGGGGCTACCCAAGCCGCTCTCGTGGGCGGGGCTGTCGGCGGCACTCTCTCGCTGGCGACGGGCCTCTACGCTAAGTACAAGGCGGGCAAGAACGTCTTCAAGGGCGACTTCACCGCGGCGGACTGGCAGGAAGTCGGCCTCGAGACGGCCAAGGGCACAGCCGGGGGAGCTGTAGCCGCCGGGTCCATCTACCTGATGACCAATTATGCCGGGATGGCCGCCCCGTTCGCTTCCGCCGTCGTGAGCGCGGTTAAGGGCATGGCTTCGCTGGCCGACGACTATCGCAAAGGCGAAATCAGCTTCGACGAATTCGTCGACCTGGGCATGATCGTCTGCGCGGAATCCGCCATCGTCGGCGTGTCCACGACTGTCGGCCAGGCGCTGATCCCGATCCCCATCCTCGGTGCCGTCATCGGCAGCCTGGCGGGCAAGATGGTTGCCGAGTTCACCACTGGCCAGAACGACAAGATCGCCCAGCGCTTGCGGGACGACATGGAGGCTTTCAAGTCCAAGCTGGACGGCAAGCTGAAGGAAGTCCTGGCGACCATCACGGCTGAATTCGACCACCTGAACAAGCTGACCGATGCCGCCTTCGACTTCCGCCTGAACACCAACCTGATCGACCGCAGTGTGGATTTGGCGGTGGCCTATGGTGTGAAGCCGGACAAGATCGTCGTCAACGAGGCCGCGCTGGACAAGTTCATGTTGGAATGAAGTGGCGACAGGTTGGAGTTTCTTTATTCAGCCGCTTTCACCGGCTTCCCGGCAAAACATTCTTCCCCGACGCGACCCACTATCTCTGGCCGCCGGAAAAAGATTAACCACCAGTTATGCGCCACCCACGCCTGCGCGCTCGCGCAGGCTTTAACGAGTCAAGAAAATGGATCTACAC
>JAGWOU010000380.1 GCA_028870815.1 Rhodospirillales bacterium
CAACGACCAGAAAGACGATCTGCTTTATCATCGCCATGGTGCGTGGATCTGTAATATGCGCGGTAAGCCCCGGCGAAGCCGCCAAAGCCAGCACATACCCTACCCCCAGCAGCACAGCCAAGGCCATCAAGGTCAGGCGGTCCACACTCCACCACCAGCGGCCAACAACAGAGGTATCTGCTCTAGAAAGCTGGGGCATCACACATCTGCCTTCGCGAGGCTAGTGAACCGCTCGCCACGCACCTCGAAATTCGGGAATTGGTCAAAGCTGGCCGCGGCTGGTGAAAACAACACAGTTCCACAACCAGCCTTCGCCGCTTCAAACGCGGCGGGCACAGCCCTTTCCAAGGTTCCGACATAATTGTTCTCTACCCCAGCCTCACTCAGGCGCTGGGCGAAGACTTCGCCATCCTGGCCGATCAGGAAAGCTTTCTCGATACGCGGAAACAAAGGAGCCAGATCTTCTATGCCACCCGCCTTGGCCACTCCGCCCGCAACCCACACAAAATGCTCAAATAAACCCATGGCGCGGCTGGCAGCATCCGCGTTGGTAGCCTTGCTATCGTTAATGAAGCGCACGCCCTCACGGATCGCCACTTCCTGGGCACGATGCGCAAGACCAGGGAAAGTTTTGATGCCTTCTAGGATAGCTTCTTCGGAAACACCCAAAGCCCTCGCGGCCTCCGAGGCCGCAAAAGCGTTTTGAGCATTATGCTTCCCAGCCAAAGCCCGATTCGGTGGTGTTTCGTAGTATTCCGACGAAATAGTGACCAATTTCGCAGGCTGCCCCGCCAACCAATCAGCCATCTGCCGAGACGGCTTATCTTCAATTCCGATAATGGCCGTGCAATCAGCATTCTGACGTGCGAAAATCTCCCGCTTCGCGGCCGCGTAACCTGCCATATTACCATGGCGGTCCAAATGGTCGGGCGAAAGATTCAACATCACCCCTACATCGAAGCGCAGACTTGCGAGTCTCTCCAACATATAGCTGGACATTTCGAGCACATAGACGCCGTCATCAGGCAGAACCGGCAAGGATAAGGCCGCCTGACCCAGATTGGCACCCGCCGCGTTAGGAATGCCCGCTACCGTCAAGATATGTGCAAGCAACGCCGTGGTGGTGGATTTACCGTTGGTGCCGGTAATGCCCGCAAAGCGTGCTTTGCTGCCCAGTGTTCGCACAGCCTGGTAGAGAAGTTCGGCGTCCGTGAGAACCGGCACGCCAGCCTCCCGCGCCCAGACAGCTTCTGGGTGGGGCTTCGGTAAGAGATGCGGAATGCCGGGCGAAAGCACCAGTGCATCAAAATGCCCCTCGGCCGCGCTGGGGCGCCGAACATCGAACCCTTCCACCGCCGCGGCATTCCGGCTGGCCTCGCCATCGTCCCACACAACCACACTAGCGCCAAACTCACGCAAACGCCGCGCCGCCGGCAACCCGGCCCGGCCTAACCCCACCACGGCAAAACGCTGTCCAGCAAAGGGCGCGTTCATCTGATCTTCAAGGTGGCAAGTCCCACCAGTCCCAAGATCATGGAAATGATCCAAAATCGGATCACAATCGTTGGCTCCGCCCAACCCTTCTTCTCAAAATGGTGGTGCAAGGGGGCCATCAAAAATACGCGCCTGCCGGTACGCTTATACCAAAAAACCTGCACAATGACGGAGACAGTCTCCACCACGAATAATCCGCCAACGATGGCGAGAACTATTTCATTCTTTGTCGCCACGGCAACGGCGCCCAAAGCGCCACCCAGGGAAAGAGAACCGGTATCGCCCATGAACACTGCCGCTGGGGGCGCGTTAAACCAGAGGAAACCCATTCCCGCCCCAATGAGCGCTGAGAGAAATACCGTCAACTCGCCCACGCCGGGCACAAAATGAATCTCGAGATAGCCAGCGAAGATGCGGTTACCAACCAGGTAAGCAATCAACCCGAATACGGCCGCTGCAATCATCGTGGGCACCGTGGCAAGCCCGTCGAGTCCATCAGTAAAATTCACCGCATTCGCCGAGCCCATCATCACCAGCAGGGCAAATACGGGAAATATAAAGCCCAAATGGATCAGCAAGTTTTTGAAGAATGGCACGGCAACGCCCTCAGCAACCGCAGGAGGCATAAGATGCACCATCCAAAGTGCCGCAATCAGCCCGATTGCCGCTTCGCCTAAGAGCCGGACGCGCCCCGAAACGCCTTTGGTGTTGCGCCGTGTCAGCTTCAAAAAATCATCCGCGAAACCAATCGCGCCGTAACCAAAAGTTACAAGTAACGTCGCCCATACATAGCCGTTTGAAAGATCGGCCCAGAGTAGGGTCGAGGCACCCAAGGCCAATAAGATCAGCGTGCCACCCATCGTAGGCGTGCCTTTTTTTTCCAAAAGGTGCCTCTCTGGCCCATC
>JAGWOU010000381.1 GCA_028870815.1 Rhodospirillales bacterium
GTCATCCGCGAAACCATCCCTGAACCGAACGCCGCCGAAACTTTCGATGCCAGCCGCCCGCATATGCAGGAGAACGACTGGACGGCGCTGTACCGTGACTGCCTGGCTTTACGCGCCAGGGAAATCGTGCCGCGCCTGGAAGGTTGTGTCAGTTTGGGCGCGAAAGCATTGTCTAACCATGCCGTGCAGGCAGCATGGCGCATGACGGATGGAAAAACCCTGACCATCGCGGCGAATTTCGGGTCTGAACCGTTGGCGCTAGAGCCAGTGCAGGGGCGGCTTTTGTTTGGCAATGCAACGGATATGCTGCCGCCGCTTTCCGCTTGCCTGTGGTTGGGCTGATGAGCGCGCTGCACAAGGAAGCGGAAGTCGCCGGACTTAACCGCGAATGGCGCGATGCCACAGGCCAGAACTGCGTGGTTGCGGATGACGATTTGCGCGCCGTTCTGGACGCGCTGGGTGAAGACGTTAGAGACGAATCCCCGCCGCCTCTCATTACTGCCTGGGCTGGGGAGCCAGCGCGGTTGAAAGGGCGCCCGGGGCCTTGCCGAATTCTGCTGGAATCCGGTGGCATTATCGAAACCCATGCGGAGTTTGTGCGCGGTGGCGTACGGATTCAAGCCCCTGACGAACCCGGCTATCACCGGCTGGAACTAGGCGGAAACGAGATCATCCTGGCGGTGGCGCCGCGCCGCGCCTTCACCTTGGCGGATGCCGGTGGCGGCGAGAAACTATGGGGCCTGGCGGTGCAGCTTTATGCACTGCGGCGGGCGCAGGGCGGCGGGATTGGGGATTTTCAGGCCCTGGCCGAATTTGGCGCGCAGGCCGCGGCGCAGGGGGCGGCGGCGGTGGCGCTCAGCCCGGCCCATGCCTTGTTCGCTTCTAACCCTGGCTGCTACGCGCCCTACGCGCCGTCCAGCAGGGTGGCGCTGAATGTGCTGCATATTGCCCGTGATGACCAGGACGTACCGGACGCACTGATCGACTGGCCCCGTGCCGCTTCCCGGAAGCTTTCGCTGCTGCGTGGAGATTTCGAGGGCTTTGGCGGCTGGTCGGAATTGGATGCGTTCCGCGCCGGGGCAGGGCAGGGTGTCGAGCAGCATGCATTGTTTGAGGCGCTTTGCGCGAAGCTGGGCGCCGGGAGCGACTGGCGGGCGTGGCCGGAAGCATATCATGACCCCACGAGCGCGGCTGTACGGCATTTCGCGGAAGATAATGCCCGGGAGGTCGCTTTTCATGCCTGGCTGCAATGGCGGGCGGCGCAGGGGGCGCAGGCGGCGCAGGAGGCGATGCGCGCCGCAGGGGCGAAGATCGGTCTCATCAGCGATCTTGCGGTGGGCACCAGTCCGGGCGGCAGCCATGGCTGGAGCCGGCAAGGCCAGATGTTGCAAGGGCTGGAAATCGGCGCGCCGCCGGATGCGTTCAACCGCGAAGGGCAGGGCTGGGGAATTACCGGGTTCTCGCCGCATGGGCTGCGGCGCGGCGGGTTCTCGGCTTATCTCGAAATGCTTCGCTATGCGTTGCGTTATGCCGGGGGCGTGCGGATAGATCACATCATGGGGTTGATGCGCCTCTGGGTGGTGCCGTTGGGCAGGCACCCCACGCAGGGCGCTTATCTCGCCATGCCGTTTCAGGACCTGCTACGCCTTACAGTGCTGGAATCCTGGCGCCACAAGGCTGTGGTGCTGGGTGAGGATTTGGGCACGCTGCCGCGCGGGTTGCGTGCCAGGCTCGCCGCCGCGGGTATCGCCGGGCTGCGGGTGCTCTGGTTCGAGCGCCGGGGCGAACGCTTCACCGCCCCCGCACGCTGGACAAAAGATGCTGTGGCGATGAGCACGACGCATGATCTGCCCACAGTCGCCGGCTGGTGGGCTGGCGATGATATCGTTTGGCGGCAGCGGTTGAACATGGCTGGAGATGACGAAGGCCAGCGTGCGGCGGACCGCAAGGCGCTATGGAGCGCGTTTCGCAAATCCGGCGCGGCTGTGGGTCCGCCACCGGAGATTGGCAACGCCAAGCCTGTTACCCTTGCTGCGGCCAAGCATCTGGGTAGCACCGCCTGCGCGCTGGCGCTGCTGCCCGTGGAAGACGCGCTCTCCACCCCGGATGCTCCTAATTTGCCGGGCACGATTGACGAACACCCGAATTGGCGGCGGCGCCTGCCCGGCACGGCGACCGAAATTTTCACCCGCGAGGATGTGCGCGCCCGGCTCGCGGCGCTCAACACGGCTAGAAGGAACGCGGAATGACGCTAAGTACCACCCCGCGCGCCACCGCCCGATTGCAATTCCACAAGGATTTCACACTGGATGATGCCGCCGCCCTGGTGCCGTATTTTGCGGCGCTTGGCGTTTCGCATCTTTACGCCTCGCCATTGTTCAAGGCCATGCCCGGCTC
>JAGWOU010000382.1 GCA_028870815.1 Rhodospirillales bacterium
AGCACCACACCATGATTCAGGCTGACCCCGGCCAATGCCAAAAAGCCGATCAACCCGATGCCGTTCAACCCCAGCCCGCTCGCTGCCAGGGCCAACCCGCCGCCGGTCATCGCCAGCGGAATCTGCGCCAGCAGCAAAAGCGGTACGCGCCGGCCGGAGAAACGCAGGAAAAGCACCCAGGCCAAGGCCGCAATGGCGGCGATGGCGGCGATGCCCAACCCCAAAGCGGCGTGCTCCAGCATCGGGTAGAGGCCACCAAAAACGATCCTCTCGCCAGGCGGTAGCTTCAACCCGGCCAAAGCGCGCTTCGCCTGGGCGATGGCGATGTTGGGCGCGGTGGTGGGGGTGGCGAGAATTTCCAGCGCCCGCGCGCCGTCTATGTGCATGAACTGGTTGGGGCTGGTGTTGAGTGAGACATCCGCCAGCGCGCCCAAGGGCGTGGCGCTTTCCGGCCCCACCGGCAAGGCATCAAGCCCCTCCTGAGAGAGCAAGCGCGGGTCCGGCAAGCGCAGATAAAGCGGTAGTGGCGCAGCGCCATCCGGCAGTTCAGCCACCTCCTGCCCGGCCATCAGGGCGGAGACTTCACCGCTCAACTCCGACGGCGTCATTCCCTCCGCCGCAAGCGCAGCCGGACGCGGGGTGATGCGGATTTGCGTCTCAGGATAGCCCTCATCGTTGAACAGATCGCTCAAGCCCGGCACGCGGCCGAGGCGTTGGGCGATCGCCTGGGCGGTAGCGGACATTTGAGTAAGGTTGTCACCGTATAAATCCAGGGCAAAGGGCTGTGGCAGGCCATTGAGGCTCTCGCCCAACCGCTCAATGGTCGGCGTATCTATGCCGGTTTGCAGTGAGGGAAATTGCGTTTCCTCCTGCACACGGTTGGCGATGGCATCCAGGCTGGCACCGCCTGAGCCGGGTTTCAGGCGAATGGTGATCTCTCCGGCATAAGCGGGCTCGGTATAGGTGGAGTCGGCGCCCGAGCCGATGCGCGCCAGCACATGCTCAACCGCCTTGTCTTTCGCCAACCGGGCGGTAAGACGGCGGATCAAGGCATCCGTATCCGCGAGGGACGTGCCTGGCGCTAGGGTGAAGGATTCCAGCAACACGCCCTCATTCGGCAAAGGCAGCACATTCACCGAAACCAGGCTCATTGCCCCGAAGCTGAGCAGCAGCAGCGCCACGCAGGCCAGCACGGCGCTCTTCGGGTAGACCAAAGCAAGACGGAACAGGCGGCGGTTCCAGCCCATCAACCGCGTCAGCAGCACATTGGCCGCGCGCGGCGGGCGCACGGCATGGCGCGGCAGCAGCCCCAGCCCCAGTGGAATCAGCGTGAGTGAAACCAGCAGCGAGGCGCCGAGTGAAAAGATCATGCCCAGCGCGAAGGGCACGCAGAACAACCCCGCCAGCCCGCCGGTGAACAGCAGCGGCACGAAAACCAGCATGGTAGTGAGGGTGCCGATAATGTCCGGCGCCATGATCTCTCTTAAGCCCCGCCAAATGCCGGGCCAAGTGTCATCGCCCGCTTCCCAGCGGTGGAAAATGCTCTCCAGCACGATGATGGAATCATCCGCCACCAGCCCCAGCGCCACGATGATGGCGCCGAAGGTGAGCAGGTTGAGGCTCTGCCCGGTGGCGTAAAGCCCGGCGATGCCCAACAGCAGTGATGTTGGAAGAGACAACGCCAGCAGCCAGGCGCCGCTGCCCAGCCCCAGCACGGCGAGCAGCCCGGCAATGGCCAGCACGCCGCCAATGAGCAAATTACGGCGCAAATCGTCGCTCGTGGCCCCCACCAGATGGCCCTGGTCGTAGATCCGCAGCACGGAAACGCCGTCCGGCAATGCCACGGATTTGACGGCCTGCGCGAGCGCCCGCGTCACCGGCAGGGTAGAGGCGCCCTGCTGCTTGAAGACAACAAGCGCGATGGAGGGTTCGCCGTCCAGCAATTCGCGCTGATGCGTCGGTTCCGTGCTGAGCACGACACGCGCCAACGCGCCCAGCGGAATGGGGCCATGCGGCCCCATCACCGGCGTTTGCTCCAGCTCTGCCACGCTGGGGGTATTGCCGAAGGTGATAAGGGAATCGACATGGCCAAGACTGAGCGTGCCGCCCGGCACCAGCATCGCCTGCCCGGCCAACGCCTGCTGCAAGGCCTGTACGGAAACCCCGGCCTGTTCCATGGCGGCAACGTTGGGCTGTACCCAAAGCACCTCACCCCCCAGTCCGGCGGTGGTGACAAGTTGTACCCCCGGCACGGCGCGCAAGGCCGGCACCAGCCGCATCGCCACCGCGCGCGCCGCCTCCGCCTGCGAGGTGCCAGGGGCGATGCGTACGGCATAATCCGCCACCTCGTTGATGGCATTGCCCATAATCTGCGTGAAAGGCTGCACGCCGGG
>JAGWOU010000383.1 GCA_028870815.1 Rhodospirillales bacterium
GTGAGGTTGCCGAGAATTTTGCGGGCTTGTGTGGCGGGCATGTCCGTCTGGCCGACATGGGCACCGTCGCAGCCGGATTTTACTGCCAGGGCTGGATTGTCGTTCAGCAGGAAAGCCACATCGCGGCTTTGGACGATGGGGCGCAGGCGTTCGATGACGCGCGAAAGTTCGGCCTCAGGCACGTCTTTCAACCGCAGCTGGACGGCTGCCACATTCCCGGCATCGAGGGCACTGGCCAGGATCTGCTCGAAATCAGCCGGCAGGACGGGCGGGGTGATGAGATAGAGGCGGCAATCGGCTGTCATGGCGTGTTCCAATAAAGAGGCGGCCTTTTGGATAAAAGGCCGCCCCGAGAAAGTTAAATATAGGCGGGAGGAGACTCCCGGCCAATATCGCAGGCCTTGTTTAGATAGATGTCGATGATCTTCTGCAGCATGGCCAGCGCTTCCTCACGCGGGCGCTGGAAGGTGTTGCGGCCGATGATGGAGCCGTTGGCGCCGCCGTCCCGCAGGCCGCGGATTTCCTCATAAAGGCCGTCCAGGCTCTTTGCCTCGCCGCCGGAGAACACCACGATGCGCTTACCCGCGAAGCAGCTATCGACCACGTGCTTGACACGCTTGGCCATGGTGGAGGCGTCGAACCCGGCATAGGACTTCTTGGCGGCTTCCAGGGAAATGACGTCCGTGGGGGGCTTCACCTTGATGATGTGGGCACCCAGAAGTGCTGCCATGTGGGCGGCATAGGCGCAGATATCCAGAGCGGTCTCGGCGGCTTTGTCCAGATTTGGGCCGCGCGGATAGGACCACACAACTACGGCGAGGCCGACGGACTTGGCTTCCTCGGCCAGCTCACGAATTTCTTCCATCAGGTCGAACGCGAATTCGGACCCTGGATAGATGGTGAAGCCAATGGCCGAGCAGCCCAGGCGCAGTGCGTCCGACACTGAGCCGGTGAGGGCTTGATTTTTATCGGTAGCGAGAGAGTTGGAGGAGTTGAGCTTAAGAATGGTCGGAATCTGCCCGGCGAACTCGGTGGCGCCGACTTCCAGCATGCCAAGCGGTGCGGCGTAGGCGGAAAGCCCGGCATCGACGGCAAGCTGGTAGTGGTAATATGGGTCATAGGCGGCGGGGTTCGGCGCGAAGGAACGGGCTGGGCCGTGCTCGAAGCCTTGGTCCACGGGCAGAATGACCAGCTTGCCGGTGCCAGCCAGCTTGCCTTGCATCAGGATGCGGGCGAGATTCGCCTTGGTGCCAGGGTTATCGCTTTCGTAATGCGATAGGATTTTCTTTACCGTTGCGGTCATCGCCATATGAACCAGCCCTCCATTAGGAAACTGGCGGCGATTTAGCCCATGATGCCGGGCCTGTCATCCGTTAAGCCAGGATGTCAGCCGGTTTTCCGTATGGGGTAGACGCAGGTCAAGTGCTGGTGGCCTGGTGGTTAGCAGGGTCGCGCCAGTTGCTGCAGCAAGCTGTGCAATTTCGCTCAGACCCGGACAGGCGGAGAGCACGATGCCTTTTAGTCCAATGGCTAATGCTTCTGCCGCCCTGCCGGATGCTGCGCCGCAGTCGAGCAACGCCGGGCCTTGATGGTTAGCGGCCGTTAGCAGGGAGCGCCACCATAAGCAGCCCCATGAAACTGCGGCATCCGCCGGAGAAAGAAATGTAACTGGCCGGCCCGGGCTAGTGGCAAGGTGTGCTTCATCGAGCCCATGGATTAGGATGGCACGAGGCGATAGACCGAAATTTAACTGTCCAATGGTCATGATACGCTTCGTCCTTGACCTTATAGGGTAGGGTCGGGTTCAATAATTGGCATGGCCGAGTCTGAATCTGAAGACGAAATTTTAGATCGTATCGAAGAAGCGCTTCGCAAGATTGCTGGCGTGTCTCAAGATGTCAAACCGCGGAGCGGGCAGGGAGAGGCGCTTGACCGCAAAGCACTGACCGAGGCTTTGGACAGCGTGATTCTCCGGCTTCGTGAGATGCTGGACCGTCCGCAGACGCCTCCAACGGAGTAGGAAGGTCATGGCGCAGGTTACAATTCGTATTAATGGCTACGCCTATGTCGTTGGATGTGAGGATGGACAAGAGGGCCATTTAGCTAAGATGGCCGCTGAGATTGAACAGCGTATCACTAGCATTAAAGCCATTGGCGGACAGTCAGGTGAAGCGCGGCTATTGATGCTTGCTGCGCTGCTGCTGGCCGACGAATTGTATGATTTAAGGAACAATGAAGCGGGTAATGCTGCGCACGGGCCGCAACAGGTGAGTGGAAAGGCGAACAGCGAACGCCGCGCCAGATTGCGTAGGGTGGCTGCCCGGGCTGAGGAAATTGCCTCGGATTTGCTGGAAATCTAAAGCCGACGGCTGGCACCTCTTT